>CBFGLP010001523.1:0-3065 GCA_965649595.1 uncultured Myxococcales bacterium
CGAGCACGCGCCCGTCGGCGGTCAGGCCGGCCTGGTCGAGCGTGCGGGCGATCCCGAAGTCGGTGACCTTGGCCGATCCCTCGCTGTCGATCAGCACGTTCTGCGGCTTGACGTCGCGGTGGGCCATGCCGCGCTCGTGAATGGCCGCGAGCGCCTTGCAGCACTGGCGCAGGATTCCGAGCGTTCGGCTGGGATCCAGCGGTCCTTCGACCAGCTCTTGGTAGAGGCTCGTGCCCTCGAGCAGCTCCATCGCATAGAAGGGTCGGCCGTCGGGCAGCTCGCCGAAGTCGAGCACGTCGACCACGTAAGGCGACTCGACCCGCGCCAGCGCCCGAGCCTCGGCGAGGAACTTGGCGCGCATGTCCTCACTGCTGGACGAGCTCGGCTGCGCCGAAGGCTTGAGGATCTTGAGCGCGACCCGTCGCTCCACGTCGACGTGGGTCGCCTCGTAGACGGTGCCCATCCCGCCCTCGCCGATCCATCGCTCGAGCCGAAAGCGAGTCCCCGGCACCCGCTTGCCCGAGCTCAGCCGAACCGTACTTCCGACCATCTGCCAGCGCGGCTGCGACTCGGGACCGAGCGGCGGCACGCGGGCGATCGTCCGCCGCACCGGATCGACGTCGTCCTCGTCCAGTTGATCCGCTCGCCCCCCTGGTGAGGACGGCACCTCTAGTGCCGCGCGCCCCTCGTCGATCGTCGGTCGCGAGTCATCACCGAGCGCTTCGCTCTTGCTCCCGTACGTGCGGGTGGCCGCCGGGGCCGGCGCGTCGATACGAGGAGCCAGGTCGGAGAGGCGGGGAGGCATAGTAGTAGCGGCGTTGCAGCCAACCCCTGCGCTTCTGCAAGGCCCGCGCCCACGGCCACCCGGCCCACGCGGGGCCTCGGGCGCTCCGAGGATCCCTCGGGCGTGTCAGCCCGACACAGGCGTGACGAAGCGCGTTTGCATCTACGCGCTGGATTTCCAGACGCCGTACCAAAGGTGGAAGCAAAAACAATTGTTCCTGGTACGAGTGCTGCAAATCCGCGTGGGTATTCGCCGCTACAGAGCCGACCGCTGGGCCCGCTCAGACGACGAAGCGAGGACTACCATGCGATCAAACCCACAATTCACCATTGCGATTGTCGTACTGCCGCTCGCGCTGGTATTGGCCGCGTGTGCCCCAGATCCGGACACGATCCCGCCACCGATCGAATATTTGCAGGGCCCCGATGACATCGACGCGATCGATCCCATGCCGCACACGCATGTCCACTCGATCGCCCCACCGCCAGGCAAGCTCGGGCTCTGTACCTTGGAGGCCCGCGCCGCGGCGCTGGTCGACGTGCTCGATCAGCACGGCCACCGGCTCGACGGCATCTCGCAGGACATCGAGCTGCTGTGGCGCGTGTGGAGCCCCGAGGATGGCTGGAGCGACGTGCAGCCAGGGTTCTGTGTAGGTGACCCCTGCGACCGCTGGGCGATCGGCTTCGAGCAGCCCGGTCGCTATGTCGTCGCAGCGTCGGGCTGCGGCGACGAGATCGCGCGGCGCTTCGACGTCGGGATGACCGAGGACGGCTGCCATGTCGACACGCAGCATGTCCGGGTTCAGTTCGAGGAGGCCACGCTCGAGGCGACCGGTGCCTGCACGATCGAGCCGACGCTCCCAGTCGAGCCGGCCGAGCCGGTCGAGCCAGTCGAGGGTGGCATGTCCGAGCTCGCCACGCCCTGCATCGGGGGCGAGCGCAGCGAGCCGGCCGTGATCGCGCTGACCGGCGTGCAGAACTTCGACGTGATGCTGCCGTGGACCCCGGACAAGATCCACCTGCTACCCGAAGGTGGAGAGCTGCGCCCGATGGACTGCCTCGACAACGAGTGCACGCAGTGGATCGGCGGCTCGGGTCAGAGCGGGGCGTTTCGGGTGCAGGCAGCCATCTGTGGGCGGTGGGTGAGCACCGACGTGGAGGTCGAGCGGAGCGAGGACGGATGTGGGGTGCAGACGCAGTGGGTGATACTGATCGCCGAGGATGCCGGCTGTGTGACGGATGATTGGATGCCTCCGCCTTAGAACCGAGGCACCAGCGCTAGCTTTCCGCTCGACCCTGTGGCACCTTCCCGCCGCCTCGGGATGGATTGGCTGTTCCGAGGGCTGACAATTCGTAGAAAAGCAAAGCTAGAACGATGGACGTCACAAAAGTACGCAACCTCGGCATCTCCGCCCACGTCGACTCGGGCAAGACCACCCTGACCGAGCGGGTGCTGTTCTACACCGGCCGCATCCACCGGATCGGCGAGGTCAAGGACAAGGCGGGTGTCGGCGCGACCATGGATTTCACCGATCTCGAGCGCGAGCGCGGGATCACGATCCAGTCGGCCGCGACGGCGGTGCATTGGCAAGAGCACACGATCAACATCATCGACACACCCGGGCACGTCGACTTCACGATCGAGGTCGAGCGTTCGCTGCGAGTGCTCGATGGTGCGGTGCTCGTGCTGTGTGCCGTCGCGGGCGTACAGGCGCAGTCGTTCACGGTCGATCGGCAGATGCGGCGCTATCGCGTCCCCTGCGTCGCGTTCATAAACAAGATGGACCGACCGGGCGCCAACGCGTTCGCGGTGGTCGAGCAGCTGCGCAGCAAGCTCGGGCACAACGCCGTGCTGGTCAACCTGCCGATTGGGGCCGAGGCCAGCTTCGAGGGCGTGGTCGATCTCCTGCGTCGTCGGGTAATCCGCTTCACCGGCGCCCGCGGCCAGGACGTCCAGGAATCTGACGTACCCGATCACCTATGCCTACAGGTCGAGGCCGCACGAGCGAAGCTGGTCGAGGCGCTGGCCGAGCTCGACGACTCGATCATGGCAGCCTGGCTCGCCGGTCGGGATCTACCGGCGCAGACGCTCGCGCCGGTGATCCGGGCGGCCACGCTCGAACGCCGACTGACCCCCGTGTTCGTCGGCTCGGCGCTCGGCAACAAGGGCGTGCAGCCGCTGCTCGACGGCGTCTGTGCGTACCTGCCCGCGCCGAGCGAGCGCCACGAGCACGCGCTCGATCTCTCGGCTCGGGAAGCCGAGGTCGCGCTCGAGGCCAAGC
>CBFGLP010001524.1:0-4806 GCA_965649595.1 uncultured Myxococcales bacterium
GTCGGCCCGTCCGGGCCGAAGGGCTTCGTCGGCCCGTCCGGGCCGAAGGGCTTCGTCGGCCCGTCCGGGCCGAAGGGCTCAGGAGCGCGTTGACGACGAACGAAGCGAGCGCGGGAGAACGAGTCGCACCAGGGGCTCGAACTCGATTCACTGGAGCGGGTACAAAACCGTCCAAGGCCAGCCCAAACAACGTAAGCTCGGCGATTGAGGGCGCAAGCCCCAGCTCGGCTCGACGCGAGTCGAGGTTAGTGAGCTGAGTAGCATTGCGAGCAGGCTCGATCGCGGCCTCGTGGACCGGCCTCGCCAGTGGAGCGGCGACTAGGACCGTCATCCTGCCGGACGGGCTGCCCAAGCCCGCTCGCTCCGGCATCGTACCTGTTGCTGCTCCTCGCACCGTCAGCATGAAATGCATCTTCCGGGCCGAAGCCTTCGCGCTCTTCGAAGCCCGATCGGATGCGTAGAGGTACGTACGAGTCCCTGCGCATGCTCAGCAAAGTGGCCATGCCCGTGGTATGGTCGGCTGGTGCTCGATCGTCCCATCCGCCGAACCTGCGCTCGGCCGGGCTGGGCTTCGTTCGGGATCTGGGTCGGGCTGTCGGGCTGCAGTGCCGAGATCGAGGGGGTCCCGGAGGGGGCCCTGGCGCGGGTCGGCGAGGCGGTGATCGAGCCGGCGCAGATCGAGGAAACCCACGCCCAACTGGGCGCCTTTGGTCAGGCTCGGTTTCGCGGACCGGAGGGGCGGCGGGCGCTGATCGATGCAGTGATCGTCGAAGAGCTGCTCGTGCAGGAGGCCCGCGAGGCCGGTCTCGACGCTGATCCCCGGGTCCGCTGGGCGGTGCTCGAAGAGCTCGCGGCGCTCCAGCGCGAGGCCATGCTCGAGCGAGCGCTGCCACGAGCCGAGGTCGCCGCCGACCGATCCGCGCTGCTCGCTCGCTACGAGCGCGAGCGAGAGCGCTTCACGCTTCCCGAGCGACGCAGCCTTCGCGCGGTCCATTTCGAGACCTGGGAGGCGGCCGAGCGCGCGCACGCCCGTCTGCGCGCGGGTGAGGTCGAGCTGGCCGATCTCGGGGAGGTCGTCCGCACTGCGCCGATGAAGCGCGACGACCTCGAGTTCCCGGCCTTCCACTCGCTGCTCTTCGATCCCGCGCTCGAGGTCGGCGACCCGCTCGCCGCCCCGGTCTTGTCAGGTTCGGTGGTGCTGGTCGGCGAGCTCGATGCGATCGATCCCGCGACCGTGCAGCCCTTCGAGGGGCCCGAGGTGCAAGAGCAGCTGATCGAGCGCGAGCTGGCCGAGCGGCGGATCCCCATCGAAGCCGAGCTGCGGGCGGAGCTGGTCGAGCGCTTCCCCAGCTCGCCCGTGGGCGGCTAATCGGTTTGCAAGGATGTGAGTGGGACGGGCATCCGGAGCCCGCATGCCGCGTGGCCGCTTCGATGGCCAGTCTTGTTCGTGCTCTCGCGCACTGCTAGCGTCGCCGGGATGTCGTCCCGCGTCATTCAGGGCACGCTGCTGGCCGTTTTGGCGCTCGCACCCATTCCGGTTTTGGGCCTGACCGCGAGCCTGGCCGAGGCAGGCGAGCCGGTGGTGCTCGATCGCATCGTCGCGGTGGTCAACGACGAGATCATCCTGCAGAGCGATCTCGACCTCTGGATGGTCTACGACGAGGTCGTCCAGCAAGAGATCATGGCGCTCGCCAGCGCGAAGGCGCCCGAGGCCAAGATCATGGCCAAGTTCGAGGAGCTGCGGCCACAGGCGCTCGATGAGCTGATCGCGCGCAGGCTGATGTTGGCGCAGGCACCGACCTTCGGCGCGCAGTTCTCGGCCAGCGACGCGGAGCTCGACGCGTATCTGCAATCGCTCGCTCGCGGGGCGGGCATGAGCGGGATCCCGGAGCTCGAGCAAGCCGTCGAGCAGAGCCGCCAGTACGGGACCTGGAAGCAGTACACGAACAAGCTGCGCGAGGACATCATCCTGTTCAAGTTCGAAGGCGCGCTGGTCAACGTCGCGGTCAGTGACGCGCAGGTGCTCGAGCGCTACCGGCAGCTGAGCAAGGGTGAGGAGGGCGAGCTCGCGGTCCGGCGGATCGAGTTCCAGCCGACCAGCGAGGACGCGAGCGCGAGCGATGCCGCGTTCAAGCAGGCCAAGCTGGCGGTCCGGCGGATCCGCGCGGGCGAGTCGCTCGAAACCATCGCCAGCGAGCTGGGTCAGAGCGGCGAGGTCGAGACGATCAAGCGCAGCGACGTCGCGCGTCCGATCGGCGAGCGGCTGTTCGCTGCCCAGGCCGGCCAAGTGATCGGCCCGCTGCAGTCCGGTCAGGGCTTCGTGGTGTTCGAGATCGAGGAGGTCATCAAGTCCGACCTGCTCGGCTTCGAGGAGGCCAAGGAGGCCCTGCGCGAGCAACTGCAGAACGAGGCGGTGGCGAAAGGCAAACGGGAGCTCCGCGAGCAGCTTCGCAGCCGCGCCCATGTCGATATTCGGCTCTGAGTCGATCCTTCTGCCGTCGACGTGACCTGGCTCCTTGCCTGAGCACGCACTCGCGGCAAGATGGCTCGGTCAGCCGCTCGCGGCTGCGGGCCTGCCTGATGATGCGTGGTACCCAGACCGAGCGGGCAGTCGATCCCGCTGGCCAGAGCGCGGAGCCGGGCGAGGCTTCGACGCTGCTGGTGCTGGAGCTTCGGCGAACCGAGACCTCGCGTCGGGTGCCCGGATATCTGGTGTTGGCGGTCCTCGTCGGCCTGCTCGGGTTCTTGGTCGTCACGCTCCACCAGCCGCCCGAGCGGGCGCGCTACGTCTATGCCCCGCCCGATCCGCAGCCTTGGGTGACGGGCTTCGTGATCGTTCCCGATCTGCCCCCACCGCCGACCCCGGTGTCCAAGCTCGAGCAGCGACTGGGTCGCTTGGCGCGAGCGATCGAGGAGGCGCGGGTGGGCGTCGAGGTCCCGGCGGTCGCGTTCGGGGCCGAGGCGCTGCGCGAGGAGATCGAGGCCGCGATCGCTAGGATCGACGATCGCGCGCAGGTGTCCGTGCACATCCGCGACCTCGAGAACGGCCGCGTGCTGTTCGACTACTACGGCGATTCGCTGCTCAACCCGGCCAGCAACAACAAGCTGCTGACCTCGTCGGCGGCGCTCGATCTGCTCGGGCCCGACTACACCTTCGACACGCGCGTGCTGCTGGCCGGCGACGTGCTCTACCTGGTCGGCACCGGTGACCCGACGATCGACGGTGACGGGATGCGCGAGCTGGCCCGGCAGGTCGCCGAGCGGGTGCCGGTCGGATCGCTGGGCAAGATCGTCGTCGACGACAGCGCCTTCTCCCCGCGCGCGTTCGGGCCCGGCTATGTGCGCGAGGGCTGGGGCGTCTCGTACATGGCCCCGAGCGGGGCGCTGAGCCTCGCGTTCAACACGGTCGAGGTCCAGGTCTACCCGGTCAAGGGCGCCAAGCAGCCCGCGATCGTGATCGAGCCACCGAGCACGCACGTGGTGATCGACAACCGAGCAACGATCGGCAAGGGCTCGCTCTCGATCCTCTCGCACGAGGTCACGCCCGCGCGGCTCGGCATCGATCCGATCGACGAGGCCAGCGAGCGCACGCAGACCAAGACGCTGATCCAGGTTCAAGGGGCGATCCGCTCGTACAGCCGCGGGGTCACGGTCCGTCGCCGGATCCTCGATCCGGGCATGTTCACCGGTGGCGCGCTCGCGGCGATGTTGGCCGAGGCGACCGACAGCGAGCCGCTGCCGGTCGAGATCGGGCTCGCGCCGCCCTTCGAGGGCCTCGCCGAGAGCACCCCGGACGAGCAGGACAGCGACGTGGTCCCGCGCCTGCTCGGTCGCACGCACGAGGGGGTCGATGTCCAGCTCATCGCCCAGCGTCACTCGCCGCCGCTGATCGAGATCGTCGGCGGGGTGCTGACCTACTCGAACAACTTCATGGCCGAGCAGATCCTCCGCACGCTCGGCTGGCGGATGACCGGCGATCCGGGTGACTGGGACAACGGCAGCGAGGTCGTGCGCAGCTACTGGGCCGCGCTCGGCAACGATCCCGGCCAGCTGGTGTTCGAGAACGGCTCGGGCCTCAGCTCGGTCGGGCGCGTGACGACCTCGGGGCTGGTCGATCTGATCTCCGTCGCTCACCGTACGCAGTCGGCTGGCTCGAGCCTGATCGACGCGCTGCCGGTCGCGGGCAGCGAGGGGACCTTGCGGGCTCGGCTGCGTCGCTCGGGCAAGCGCGTGCGAGCCAAGACCGGCACGCTCGACGGGGTCAGCGGGCTGACCGGAGTGATCACCAGCGAAGCTGGGGAGCCGCAGATCGCGTTCTCGATCTTGATCAACGTGCGCGAGTCGGGGCGTATGGCGGCGCGGTCACGACGGCAGGTCGAAGACAAGATCGTGATGTCGGTGCTCGAGCACATCGACGAGTGGGAGGCGATCCGGGGGGCGCTGATCTTGAACTTCCAGCCGCTCGACGTGCGGGCGAACGAGTAGGGGCGCAGCTCGCCGCAAGTTCATTCATTCACGATGTCCACGAGCCGCTCGAGAGCTTCCACATCCAAGGCATCCCTCGGCCGTCCAGTTGCCCGCTTGTTCTGCAGCGGCTCTGCACGTCCAATTACTCGAACCGAGAGCCCTCCGAAGTCTCGAACTACGCTCCCGGGCCAAGCATCGTCGAATGCGACTACACCGACGCCTCGTGTTGTACGCCTGCACGGGTATGGTCGGCGAGTAGCGTCCAGCTCAGCACCTCATGAAGGTCGAGCCGCGTCCCGTCCCACAGCGGCGGATCGCGTTCGAGGTCGGGCTCTGCGG
>CBFGLP010001525.1:0-8745 GCA_965649595.1 uncultured Myxococcales bacterium
GCGCAGCAGCTCTGCCCGGCGTTGTAGAACGCCCCCTCGACCAGGTTGGGGACGGTGAAGTCGAAGTCGCAGTCCGGCAGGACCAGCGCCGGGTCCTTGCCGCCGAGCTCGAGCCCGACGGCCATGAAGTTGTCCTGAGCCGCGGCGCGGAACACCTCGTGACCGCCGCGGACCGAGCCGGTGAACGCGACTTGATCGATCGTTCGGGTCGCGAGCAGCCCGGAGATCGTCGAGTGCTCGGCCATCAGCGCGCTGACGAGGCCCGCGGGCGCGCCGGCTTCGGTGAAGCTGTCGGCGATCTGCTGACCGACCAGGGCCGTGCGCGGGGCGTGCTTGAGGATCACCGCGTCACCGGCGAGCACGCCCGCGGCGACGACGTTGATCGGGACCAAGAGCGGGTAGTTCCAGGCGGCGATGTCGAGCACGACGCCGACCGGCTCGTGGCGAATGAAGCGATGAAAGCCCAGCTGCGCGGGGAGTGGCTCGTCGGCGAGCGCGGTCTCGGCCAGCTCGCAGAGCGCCTCGACGCGGGCCCGCATGGTCCGGCCTTCGCCCTGCGCCTCGGCGAGCGGCTTGCCCATCAGGCGGGTGATCGTGCGCGTGTATTCGTCGGCGCGGGCTTGCCAGGCATCCATCGCGCGCAGGCACAGGGCTCGCCGCTCCAACAGGGGTGTGTGCCTCCACTCGCGCTGCGCGGCGCGAGCACGCTCGACGGTCGCGCGCGCGCTGGCGAGGTCGGCGTACTGCACTTCGTGGACGATCTGGCCGTCGATCGGCGAGACGATGGGCTCGGACATCGGCCCGAGACTAGCCGGTCGGAGGGGACCGCGGCAGAGCCTGGTCTGGGCGTGACCAGCCGCCCAAAAGACGAAGGCCCGACACCGAAGTGCCGGGCCACCGTTGACGCTCGGACCGCTCGGTCCGAGCCTCGCGGATCACTTCATCAGGTCCTTGGCGGCGTTGATGTCGTCCATCGTCGCCGAGGCGGCCATCTTCACGTCGGTGCCGGCGGCCTCGATCTTGATGCTCTCGACCATGCCCGACATGCCAGCGGGGATCATCGGCTTGAAGTCGGTGAGGGTCTTCTGAGCCATCTCGGCGACGGCCTTGGCGTCGTCCTCGCTGCCGAAGCCAGCGACCATGTCGAGCGCGACGCCCTTGCTGAGGTCGACGCTACCGGCGACGGTCTTGACCTTGCTCGCCTCGGGGGCAGCCATCGCGGCCATGCCAGCCATCTCGGCCGGGACGTCGGCGAAGAACCACACGGCGGCCTTGGTGTCGACCTTGCCGTAGAGGTCCTTCTTGCTGCCCTCGATCGCGGGCGTGCCCTTGCCGTCGATCAGCTCGCCGACCTTGTCCTGCCAGGCGGTGGTGGCCATCGCCAGCATGTCGTCGTTGACCAGGTAGGCGCGGCCATCCGTGAACTGGATGATCTTCTTGCCGCCGTCCTTGGTCACGTCGGCGGCCTCTTCGTCGCCGTTCATCTTCTGGATCTGCTTGATCGCGCAGGAGGCGTTGTCGTCCTTGCCCACGCCAGCTCCGACGAACACGGCCACGAAGTCCTCGCTCGACGCCTTGACGCCGATCACCAGGGCATCGAACTCCTTGGGGTTGACCCCGCAGTCCTCGAACGCCTTCATCGCGTCCTTGAAGTCCTGCTCCTTCTCGATCTCTTCACCGAACTGCTTGTAGACCTCGGAGGAGGTGATGGCCTTCGGGCTCATCCCGATGACCATCTCGGCCTCGTCCGGGATTAGCTTGACTGCATCGGCGCTCGCGCCCCCCTTGCAGGCGGGGAGAACCAGCAGTGAGACAGCAAGCGACGACGTCACGATCCGCTTCATGATGGAAGCCTTATAGACGGGCGCGTCTCTCGCGGTCAAGCGAGTGTGCAACGAATTGCCTGGCCTCGACACAACACAAGTCACATTCGGGCCACACCCGAGCACTTCTGAGCCGGTTCCAGCAACCCGATCGACGAGCGGTTACCATCCCGCGTCCATGCCCTGGAAGGCGTTCGATTTCCGCGGGGACAAGGTCTGGGTACGCGTGCTCGACACCGGCAAGCCGATCGTGCGGCGAGGTTTGGTCGAGATTCGCTACAAGCGAGGGGCCATCAAGAGCTACAAGACTCAGCGCGAGAACATCGAGGATCTCGAAGAGGGCGAGGCCGAGCTGCTGAGCGACGAGGACTTCGGCGGCGGGCAGGTCAGCATCCCGGCCACGCAGATCCGCGAGACGCCCAAGCGGGTGGCCGAGGCCGAGACGATCGTGATCCACACCGACGGCGCGTGCTCGGGCAACCCGGGGCCCGCGGGGCTCGGCGTGCACATCGTCCGGCCCGATCGCATCACCGAGATCAGCGAGTTCATTGGCGAGGGCACCAATAACGTCGCCGAGCTGACCGCGATCCTGCGCGGGCTCGAGGAGCTCTCGGACGAGGAGGCGACTCGTCACGTGCACCTGTTCACCGACAGCGGCTGGTCGCTCGGCGTGCTGATCGGCGGCTGGAAGGCCAAGAAGAACCTCGCGCTGATCGACAAGGTCAAGGCGCAGATGGCCCGCTTCTCCGATCTCGAGCTGCTCAAGGTCCGCGGCCACGCGGGCCAGGAGGGCAACGAAGAGGCCGACGAGCTGGCCGTGCGCGCGGTCCGACGTGAGGAGTCGAGCCGACGCGAGCGCGAGCGGACCAAGCCCTGAGCTGGTGCTGCCTGCCCACCCTCACCGCGCTCGGATCGAGCCAGCCCCGCTGACGTCCTGCCGGACCTCGGGCGGCGAGCCCCAATAGTCGACCTCGCCCGCGCCGGACACGTCGATGTCGAGCGACTGCTCGGCAAAGACCTCGGCCTGACCGGCGCCGGACATGTCGAGCTCGACGGTCTTGGCGGTCAGCCCCTTGGCCGCGAGCTTGCCCGCGCCCGAGATGTCCGCCGAGAACAGCTCGACTCGTCCGCTGAGCTCCGCGTCTCCGGCTCCGGACAGATCGAGCTCGAAGCGCTCGCCGCTGAGCCCGGTGATGTCGATCTCCGCCGCCCCGCTCACCTCGACGCCCTCCAGCGAAGGCACCCAGACCTCGACCAGCAGCTCGAGCTCGGGTCGGAGCAGGCCGTCGTGCTCGACGATCAGCTTGCCTCCCGATACGCGGGTCTCGATCTTCGGGACGATGTTGTCATCGCCCGTGATGCGGACCCGCTGCTCACCGGGCTCGACGCGGACGACCAGGTGGAACACGCCGCCCATCTCGATCTCGTCGAAGTGCTCGAGCTGGCGGACCTCGCTCGCCTCGACGCCGCTGCCCTTGGTGCCACAGGCTGGCAAGAGCAGGAGAGTGGCGAGGGCGAGCAGGTGGGGACGAAGGCTGGGCATCGACATGGTGTCTGGTGGAGGCGGCCAAGCACGGAGCGCGCCGTTGGATTCCCCGATCGAAGCAGGACTCGCAAGTGAGTCAGCACGCAGACCTTGCGATGGTTTGACCTTTGTCGCCCCTGGTGGCACCCCTGCGCCCATGCGTCGCCTCCAATCCCGCCTCATGCTGACTGGCCTCACCGCCCTGCTGCTCGCCTGCACTCCCAAACACGCCGCCGAGCAGCCCGACGCCGCACAGCCGATCGACACCAATACGCCAGCCGAGCCGGAGAAGAGCGCGGCCGAGCCGAGCTGGGTTGTCGACCGCTTCGCCGACATCCAGGTCGTCCGCTACGAGGTGCCGGGCTTCGACGAGCTGACGCTCCAGCAGAAGCTGCTCGCCTACCACCTCTATCAGGCCGCGCTGGCCGGACGCGACATCACCTACGATCAAAAGTACGCGGGCAACCTGGCGATCCGCCGCACGCTCGAGGCGCTGATCAGCAATTGGCAGGGTGAGCGCACCACGCCGGAGTATCAGGCGCTGCTGACCTACGCCAAGCGAGTGTGGTTCAGCAACGGCATCCACCACCACTACTCGAGCAAGAAGCTGATCCCCGAGTTCGAGCAGGCATGGTTCGAGCAAGCCGTCCGCGCCCTCGACCCGAAGCTGCTGCCGCTGCGCGAGGGCGAGACCGTCGACGCATTGCTCACCACTATCTCGCCGATGATGTTCGATCCCAAGGTCGCGCCCAAGCGAACCAACCGAGACGAGGGGGTCGATCCGGTCGCCGACTCGGCCACTAACTTCTATGGCCCAGGCGTGACCGCCAAGGACGTCGAGAAGTTCTACAAGAAGAAGGTCAAGAAGAACGATCCCGAGCCGATCTCCTGGGGTCTGAATTCCAAGCTGGTCAAGGACGGCAAGAAGGGCCTGGTCGAGCAGGTCTGGTCCACGCAGGGCATGTACGGCCCGGCGATCCAGAAGATCGTCGCGTCGCTGCAAAAGGCGGTCGAGTACGCCGAGACGCCCGAGCAAAAGCGCGCGCTCGAATTGCTGATCGAGTACTACCAGACCGGCGACCTGAAAAAGTTCGACGAATACAACATTGCGTGGGTGAAGGACACGCAATCGCGGCTCGACACGATCAACGGCTTCATCGAGGTCTACGACGACCCGATCGGCTACCGCGGCACCTGGGAGGGCGTGGTCTCGTTCCAAGACGCCGAGGCGACCAAGCGGATAGCGACGATCTCCAGCCAGGCGCAGTGGTTCGAGGACAACGCCCCGCTGCTGCCCGAGCACAAGAAGCCCAACGTCGTCGGCATCTCGGCCAAGGTCGTGACGGTGATCGTCGAAAGCGGCGACGCGGCCCCGAGCACGCCGATCGGCATCAACCTGCCCAACGCCAACTGGATCCGGACCAAGCACGGCAGCAAGTCGGTCAACCTCGGCAACATCGTCGACGCCTACGAGCACGCCCGGTCTGCGGGCCTGCTCGAGGAGTTCTGCGCCTCGCCGGAGGAGCTGGCCCGCGCGCAGGAGCACGGCCCGCTGGCCAGCAAGCTGCACGTCGACATGCACGAGGTGATCGGCCACGCCTCGGGCCTGATCGAGCCCGGCGTCGGTACGCCCAAGGAGACGCTCAAGAGCTACGCGAGCGCGCTCGAGGAGGGCCGCGCCGACCTCGTCGCGCTCTACTACATCATGGATCCCAAGCTGGTCGAGCTCGGCCTGATGCCCTCGCTCGAGGTCGGCAAGGCCGAGTACGACAGCTACATCCGCAGCGGCCTGATGACCCAGCTCGCCCGGCTCGAGCTCGGTGAGCAGCTCGAGGAGTCGCACATGCGCAACCGCCAGATGGTCGCGCTGTGGGCCTACGAGAAGGGCAAGGCCGACAACGTGATCGAGAAGAAGGTGATCAATGGCGAGACCTTCTTCGTGATCAACGACTACGACAAGCTGCGCGCGCTGTTCGGCGAGTTGCTGCGCGAGGTCCAGCGGATCAAGTCCGAGGGCGACTTCGAGGCTGGCAAGGCGCTGATCGAGACCTACGGCGTGAAGGTCGATCCAGAGCTGCACGCCGAGATCAAGCGGCGCTACGACGCGCTCGGCATCGCGCCCTATAGCGGGTTCGTACAGCCGAAGCTGGTCCCGGTGATGGACGGCGACAACATCGTGGACGTGAAGGTCGAGTACACGAGCGACTTCGTCGGGCAGATGCTCGAGTACGGGCGCGAATACTCGTTCTTGCCGACTTGGAACTGAGGGTTTGATTGAATGCAAAGGGTCGGCTCCGTCGGGAGCCGACCCTTTCTCGTGGCCAGCAAAAGTGCGGCCGCTGCTACTCGGCGAACACCGCGTCGAGGCTCGTGGCCAGCAGGACTCGCTCGGCCCAGGTATCGAGCTCGGCGGGGGTGGCTGCCACCATGCGGGTCTGGTAGTGAGGAGGCACCTCGCCGAACTTGAGCCTGAGCTGCTTGGTCAGCAAGTCGATCTTACCCTCGACTCGGCCCTTGGCCTCTCCTTCGACTCGGCCCTTGGCCTCTCCCTGTGCGATCAGTTGCTCGGCAATCGTCATGACGGCGTCCTCGGCCTCGGGGGCCAGCTCGATGATTTTGGCATGGAAGTCGGACCAGGAAAACCCATCGCCGACCAGCGTTAGGTAGCGAAACACTATCCTCAGCGCCTCCATGCCGTCCGGCGTTCGTGCCGCTTCGACTACGGTGTCTGCCCACGCCGACAGGTTCTCCATCACTCGGCCTACGTCGCGGCCGTCGCGTAGCACCCACAGCGCCAAGGTCGGAAGCACCGCCAGCGCTCGCGCCTTGATGTCGTCGTTGCTCAGATGCTCGAGGTCGATGACGAGCAGTCGGAAGCCCGGCCCGAACTGCTCGAGCTCGAAGAGTGCTGGTGGATGCGGAGGGAAGAGCTGCTCGAACGACCGAGGCGCTGTCCAGCCACCCGGCGCGTTGCTGATCAAGATCGGCACGATCCGGGGCAAGGGGTCCGCGCTCTGCTTGCGGAGGCGATCCCAGACGCGGGTCACGTAGATCAACATGCGCAGTGGCATGTGGTGATCGTTCGCGCTCTGGTGCTCGAGCAGCACGTACAACAGCGCCCGGGTGCCGTCGAGCTCGACCGAGAAGAGCAGGTCGCTGTGGTGGTCGGCGAGATCGACGTCGATGAACGAACCAGCCTCGTGGACGATCGTCGACCATATCGCCGCGTTGGCCAACGTCGCAGGCAAGACGCTCCGGAGCAGTCCTGCCGCGTGTCGAGGGTGCTCGAAGGCGGTCTTGAACAAGGCATCGTGCGGCTTGTTGGTCACGGTGCTCTGCTCCTGTATCGCGCCTAAGGCATCTCCAGCATGCCGAAGTCCGGCACGAAGAGCCCGAGCCCGGGGATCGTCATCAGACGCGGCTCGAACAGCTCGAGGAAGCGAACGAACCCCGGCGGGCTGCCGTAGCTGCGTGGATTTTCATTCACGCAGCTCAACACCACGGGGATGATCGGCGGCAAGGGTCCGGCGCTCTGCTTTCGGAAGTGCTCCCAGATGCGGACTTGACAGCTCAGCACGTGTAGCGGCATGGAGTCGTCGTTCGCGCTCTGGTGCTCGAACAGCAGGTAGGCGAACGCTCGGCCTCCCCGGATATCGACGGTGAAGAGCAGATCGCTGTGGTAGTCGGCCAGCTCGGCTCGGATGAACGTGCCGTCCACGGGGGCGAGCGTGGCCCAGTCGATCGCCTCGCTCAGTGGAGCGGGCAAGATGCTCTGGAGCAGCCACGTAGTATTCTCGGGTGGGGAAAAGGCCTTCTTGAACAACTTGACGTGCAGATTCTTGATCATCTAATCACACCAACGTCCTCGTCGCTTCGCCTAGCATGACCGAGGACATCGATGCAACATGCGCCGAAGCCCGGTTGCACCCAGCAACATTGCCTGGTCCCCACTCGAATATGATCAATACAATTGAGTTAATACAACATTACGCAATGCCATCTACCAATGTCCCCGCAAGCATGCATGGTTCGACCCGGCATCGAACCGTGCCCACCCTTTCCTCCCCCTCCGGCCCGGCGTAGGATCCGCCCATGGCGAAGCCCCGCCAGCGCGCGAGCCTGCGAGTCGAGCTGATCGCGATGCTGGCGATCGTGCTCGTGATGGCGGTCGTCTCGCTCTCGTTCGCCGCCGAGTGGCTCGGCCAGCGCCGCCACGACCAGCAGGAGCTCGAGCGCTTACAAGCGCACGCGCGTGGCCTCGCAGTCCTGGCCGCGCGATCGTTTCGCGGCGGCGACTTCGAGCGCGAGGGCCTCGAGGGGCTCTTGGCCGACTCGGCCACGCAGCTCTCGGTCTCGTTCGAGGTCCACCGCTTCCCAGGCGCGAGCGAGGAAGGCGAGCGGGTCACGGGGTTTGGAGTTCACGCGGGCTTCGCCGAGCTCCCTGCCGCACGTCCGAGCGCGAGCCGAGTCGACGAGTCGCTGGTCGATCGCTGGAACCTGTTGGTGATCGACGAGCCGATCCCCACGCACGACGACCAGCGCCTGGTCCTGCGGCTGATCGCCGAGCACTCGCCCTGGGCCCGCAGCCACGACTGGCGCGAGACATTGATCGTGGCGCTCGGCGTGGGCCTGCTCTTGTTGGTGCTCGGTGGGCTCTTGCTCGAGCATCAGGTGCTTCGACCGATGCGCGCGCTCGAGCGGGCGGTCGCGGAGATCGGGCGAGGTGGGCTCGACATCGAGGCGCCCGGCGAGGGTCCGCTCGAGCTGCAGGAGCTGGCGGCCGCGCTCAACCGGATGCGGGTGTCGCTGCGCGAGCAACAAGCCACGCTCGCCAGCCAGGCCGAGCAGCTGCAACGCAGCGAGCGGCTCGCCGCGCTCGGCCGGATCGCGGCCGGGGTCGCGCACGAGGTCGGTAACCCGCTCGCGGCGATCGTCGGCTACACGGAGCTCCTGCTCGGCGAGCCCGAGCAGTCCGAAGACAGCCGCGACGTGCTCGCGCGCATGCAGGGGCAGGCGCAGCGGATCCAGGGCATCGTCGGGCAGCTACTCGACTATGCCCGACCGATCGAGAAGCAGACGGTCGCGTTCGCGGCGAGGCGCCGAGCGGAGGAAGTGCTCGCCTTGCTGCGGGCGGATCCTCGCTGTGCGGGGGTCGAGTTGCTGGTCGAAGGCCCGAGCGAGCTCGAGGTGCTGGCGGATCCGAACCTCGTCGAGCAGGTGCTGATCAACCTGGTGCTCAACGCGGCCGCGGCCGCGCGCGACGGAGACAACCACGCACCGCGCGTGACCGTGCGCGTGCGGGGGCTCGACGATGCGCTCGCCTACGACGTCGAGGACAACGGGCCCGGCGTGCCCGACGAGGTCCGTGCACGGATCTTCGAGCCCTTCTTCACGACC
>CBFGLP010001526.1:0-1557 GCA_965649595.1 uncultured Myxococcales bacterium
CTCCTCGGCCTCGAACTTCGCCCCTGGAGGTGCGGCGCGAATCATGTCATCGGACATCCCTTGGTAGGGGTCGCAGGGATCCTGCTCCCAATACTCGACCAGCCGCGGCGCGGCGAGCTTGTCGACCCGATCGAACACCGCCTTGGGCAGGGTCTTGACGTCGTTCTCCCCGAGCACGACGGGGACCGGGATCACCAGGGCAAAGTCCTCGGGCGGGCCTTGATAGTCGTTTTGCATCGAGAGCACCGTGCGGGTGCCGTCGCGCATGAGCACGACCACTGTCGCGTTGTTGTAGAGGTTGGCGTCGGCGCCCGCGACGTAGAACCCACAGAAGGCGTCGGCAGGATCGGGCTGAGCGAGCACGCCGACGCCGAGGCCGAGTAAGGCCGCCAGGGAGATGTTGAGGATTCGCTTGGTCGACTTCATTGCTCGTTCCTTCGCACGCGCAGGAGCCCCAGCAGACCGAGCAGCCCGAGCGCGAGCCCACCGAGCGGCGAGCGTGGCTCGTCGGTCGTGCAGACGCAGCCCTTGGCCTCGGGCTCGGATTTGGTCTCGGTCTTGGTCTCGGGCTCGGTCTTGGTCTCGGTCTTGGTCTTGGTCGGCGGCGAATCGGCAAGCACCGTCACGCCGAGCTGCGCGCCCGCGCTCGCGGTCACGAAGCTACCCAGCGCAGCGCCACGCGACTGTAGCGCGAGCTGCCGCGCGAGCGTGGGCTTGCCTCCGCCCTCACCTTCGGGGTTCGGCCCCCAGACGCCCCGCTGCGGCTCCTTGCACTCGATCTCGCCGGTCCAGGGGTGACGGATCGCGTAGCGGGCCTGAAACGCGTTGCTCTCGAGCTCGTCGGCCGGCCGCGAGCCTTGCTCGGGCTTGCCGTCGCTGCCGGCAGGCCACTCGCGGCCACCGACGATCGCCGGCGCCTTCTCGAACACGAGGTCCTCACCCAACCAGCTCGCGTCGTAGCGGGCGTGCAGGCGGGTCAGCACGAAGTCGTTGTTGGTCGAGCCGAGCCCGATCCTTCCGTCGCCCGAGTCGTTGCGCAATTTCTGGGCCTGCTCGGGCAGCACGTCGCCGCCGAGCTCGAGCAGCTCCTTGCTGGTCAGCGGCGTCTCGGGGCAGGGATCGCACGAGGTCGCCGACCAGGCGTATTCGGTCACCACCGCCTTGGGCTGCTGCTCGAGCGTGTGATCGAAGAGCGATACGTAGAACCTCCCGAACTCGTCGCGGGTGCGATCCTGGACGTCGAGGTTGGTCGGGATCGTGACGTTCTCGTAGTTGGCGACCTGGTAGCGCTGCTTGGGCGCGAGGATGTGAATCAGCAGATCTTGCTTGCTGCCTTGCTCGCCAGTGGGCGCGTTGATCAGGCCGAGCCGGACCGGCAGGTTGAACTCCGGGCTCTCGTAGCTGATCCGCAGAGGCGAGAGCATGGTCCGGCCCTGGTCGTCGAAGGCGACCTTGCGCGCGTCGACCTTGGCGACGAAGAACTTGGAGCCCGACTCGACATACGGCCGCGTTCGCGGTCGGCGAGTACGAGATTGCGATTCTCTCTGCCAAGGATTC
>CBFGLP010001527.1:0-5143 GCA_965649595.1 uncultured Myxococcales bacterium
GACCACCCGGCATTCGAAGCTGATGCGCCCTACGACCGGGCTCGCCGCGAGCTGACGGCACGTGCGGAGCTGCGGCTCTCGGTCGGCGCCGAGCTCGACGGTCACGCGAGCCTGCGCGAGGCGGATCTGTTGATCGAGCTGGGCGACGTCGAGGCGGCCCTGGCTCTGCTCGAGCAGCTGCTGATCAACGAGACGACCGAGCTGCGCGCGGACGCGAGGGCTCGGCTGGATCGGATCGCTAGCGCGGACGATGGCCGCCAGCGTGATCGCGTGCTCCGAAGCCTGCGGCGGGTCGTCGACGCGCTGCCGCCTGGGCCCGAGCGCGACGCGTTGGCCCGCGAGCTCGCGCTCGCTGGGCGGCTGACCGAAGCAGCTCGCACGACGCTCGAGGCCTTGGACCGCCTCTCGGGCCAGGCGGCAGCGGAGCCCGAGCTGCTCGACCTGCGCGTGTGGGCGGTCCGCAAGCTCGATCGGGTCGAGGACGAGCTGGCCGAGCTCGATCGCCTGCTGACGGGAGCCGAGGCCGAGTCGGAGGGTGGACCGGGCGATCCGGTGCTGATCGACCGATTGATGCGCCTGCTCGAGCACGACGCCGAGTCGTGTGCGATCCGCTTGGTCGAGCTGGCCCAGGCAGCCCACGAAGACGGCCCCGCGCTGCGTCCGGGCGTGCGGGTCTGGCTGCTCGAGTCGGCGCTCGAGCTGCTCCACCAGCACGCGCCCGATCGCGTAGCCGCTGGGGTGCGAGCGCTCGCGGGGCTGCTCGAGCTGCTCGGCGATCCGACCGTGCTGCTCGAGGTCGACGCGGACGAGCGAGCGGCACGCGAGCGGGTCGCGGCGGCGCGGCGGCGCTGGCAGCAGCTCGCTGCGTCGGCGCTCGAGCTCGCGGGTCGCGACCGCCGAGCGCTCGAGCGAGTCAGTGAGCTGATCGAGGTCGCGGGCCGGGCCGCGAGGGCGGACCTGCCTGGGTTCGTCGAGCTCGGCGCGATGCTGCTCGACCGCGCGACGGTCGACTTCCCCGATCACGTGCCTCTGCACGCGCTGGCCCGGCGACGCAAGGGCGAGCTCGTCGATCCCGGCACCGCGCTCGAGCGGATCGAGCGGCTGGCCGACGCACACCACGTCGACGCACGCACGCGAGCGCGCCTCTACCTGGGCCTCGCCGCCACGCTCGAGCCCGCCGATCAGGCCAAGTTCCTGCGCGACCTCGCGGGCTACCACGCCGATGATCCAGCCGTGTTCGCGCCGCTGCGCGAAGCGCTGCGCAAGCTCGGTGCGTTCAGGGAATTGCTCGCGCTGCTCGAGACCACCACGACCGAGCCGGAGCCGTGGATCGAGCTGGCCGAGGACGCGCAGGTCGCCGAGCAGCGCGAGGCCGAGGGCGAGGCGCGTGGGCGAGCCGGGCGGATGCTGCTCGATCGCGTGCTCGCCGAGGCCCGCGACGCTGGCACGCTGACGGACGTCGGCTTGCGGCGGGCGCTCGAGCAGCTCGCCCGAGCGCGAGAGCTCCGGCCCAACGATGCCCAGATCCAACACGCCTATGGCCGCGCGCTCGAGCGCGCCGGTCGAGCCGCCGACGCGCTCGAGCAGCTGGTCCCCTTGGTCGAGGCGCGGCGACATCGCGAAGCAGAGGTCGAGCTCGGACCCCTCGCCCGTCGCAGCGCCATGCTGGCGCTCGAGCTGGATCGTCGCGAGCTGGCGATCGAGATGCTCGAGCTGGCGCGGGCGGAGCTGATCAAGCCGAAGGCTCGGCTCGCGCTCGCCGAGCGCTTGTTCAAGCTACTCGTCGAGCAAGCCGAGCGGACGCGGGACACCGAAGCCGGACGACGAGCGAGCGAGCGCGCCTCGAAGCTCGCGCGGGAGATCGCCGACGAGCTCGAAGGACTGGACGCGCTGCCCTGGCTCGAGCGGGCGGCCAAGCTCGCCAGCGACGAGCGCGAGCGGGCCGAGCTGCTCGCGCGGGCCCACGCGCTGCGGCCCGAAGACAACGAGCTGGCCGACGCATACGAAGCCAGCCTGCGGACGTTGGATGATCGGCCGCGGCTCCAGGCGCTGCTGCGGACGCGCGTCGAGGCGGGCGTGCAGGCGGGCGATCGAGCACGCAGCGTCGCGCTGCTCGAGCGCTTGCTCGCGCTGCTCGAGCGGCCGCGCTTGGGCGTACGCGGATCCACCGAGCCGAGCTCGCCCGCGAGCGAGCTGCGCGAGCGAGCCGAGCTGCTCGAGCGCTTGCTCCGGCTCGCGCCCGAGCGGCTCGAGCCGCGGCTCGAGCTCGCGGAGCTGCGCTTGGCCGAAGGTGATCGCGAGGCCGCCGTCGCACACTGGCGACAGCTGGCCGAGCGCCTGCCTCGCGACGATCGCCGCTTCCTCGCGCCCGCCCGCGAGCTGGCCCGCTTCGCGCTCGAGGCCGACGATCTCGACCAGGCGCGCCGCTGGCTGGAGCGAGCCCAGACGATCGACGCGAACGATCCCGGCACCCTCGCGGCGCTGCTGGACATCGCCCGGCGCACACAGGACGCCCCGCTCGCGCTGCGAGTGAGCGCGAGCTTGCTGGCGCGTGCCCAGGCGAGCGGCGATCTCCAGACCGAGGCCGAGCTGCTGCGCGAGCGGGCGAGCGCGTTCGAACGGCTCGAGCGGATCGACGACGCGCTCGCGGCCGTCCGCTCGGCGACCGACAAGATCGAGACCGGCTCGCGCATGCACGTCGAGCTGGCCGAGCAGTGGCTGCGCCTCGCCACCCGCGAGAGCAAGCGCGCGTTGCTGCGCGAGGGTGACGACGCAGCCCAGGCCCGGCTCGAGGCGGCCGCGCGGGCCGAGCTACGCCGAGCGCTGAGCGAGCGCCTCCCGACCCGGGCGATCGTCGCCGAAGCCGAGCTGCTAGCAGGTCGGCTCAACAAGCGCGACGAGGCGATCGAGCTGCTGCTCGCAGGGCTTCGTCGACACGTCGGCGATCCGGATCTGCTCGCCACCCTCGAGGAGATCTGCGCGAGCGCGGGCGAGCAGCGGCGCTTCGTCCAGCTGCTCGCGGCGCTGGTCGACGAGCTGCGTCGCTCCGACGACTCCCCCGCGGGCGACGACAGCCCGCAGGTGCGGATCGGCGAGAAGCTGGCCCGGGCGGCCCGGGCGATCGACGATCCGCAGGCGTGCCTGACCGCGCTCGATGGTCTACCGAGCGAGGTCGCCGAGCGTGCCGAGCTGCTCGAGCTGCGCGACTGGGCGATCCGCGGGCTCGGCAAGGTCGACGAGGAGCTCTCGCTGATCGACGCGCGGATCCTCGCGCTCGAGCCCGACGCCCCACCCGAGCGGCTACAGACGCTGGTCGCTCGGATGCTGCGCCTGCTCGCTGACGCGGGCGAGCCTTGTGCGACGCGCCTGCTCGCGCTGCTGGACGAACATCCAACGCTCGATCCAGACCTCGCCCGCGCCGTCGCTCGCACGGCCTTGCGGGTCGCTCGCGAGTACGCGCCCGAGCGACTAGCGATCGCGCTCGCGGCCTTGCGGGCCACGCTCGAGCGCGACCTGATCCACGGGCCCCCCGGGCCCGACAAGATCAAGGCAGTCGCGGCTTGGTGGAGCGGCATCGAGACCCTCGCGCTGGAGCGGGCGGAGCTCGGCCCCTTGCTCGAGCTCCTGCGCATGGCGATCGCAGCCGGGCGCGTGAACGGCTTGGCCTACGCCAACCGAGCGGATCGCCTGATCGCCGCCGCGGCGCAGATCGATCCCGGTGCGAGCGGTCTGCACGAGCTGCTGGTCATCCGCTCGACGATCCTAGTCGCCGCTCCGAGCGCCGAGAGCTCCACGCTCGACGAAGAGCTCGCTGCCACCGAGGACGCAGCTCCCACCCTCGAGCTCGGCGCCCGCGTCCAGGTCGAGCGCATGCTGGACCGCTACATCGAGCGACTCGATGGCCTGACCCGCGAGCTGAGCCTCTACGCCGAGTCGCTGGTCCAGCTGTGGTCCGGGGCCCTGAACGAGCTCGATCGTCGCTTCGCGGGTGCGACCGCTGCGGTCCATAGCGACGAGTTGGGTGAGGGCGAGCCGCTGCGCTCCGGCGTACGCGAGCGGATCACCGCCGCCCTGCGCGAGCGGATCGAGCAGCGGCTCGACGATCGCGAGGCTTTCGACGGCCTGCTCGATCTCCTGCGCGAGCGCAACCACTGGGGCCTGGTCATCGATCTCGCCTACGCCGCCGAACGCCACCGAGGCATCAACCCCGCACGGATCCGCTCGCTGCTCGAGCAAGCCAGCCAAGCCGCGGACGAGCCCACCCGCCTGCGCGCGCGCGTCGAGCTGGGTCTACGCCGCCGTGGCGCAGGCGATCCCGTCGGCGCGGCCGAGGCGTTCGCCGAAGCGCTGCAGCTCGGCGGCCCCCGACCCGACCTGCAGTACCGGCTCGGCGACGCGCTGGCTGACGCCGGCCGACCCGACGCCGCGCTCGAGCGCTTGCTGCCGCTGATCGAGCGCAACGATCTCGAGGCGATCGGCGAGCAGGTCGGGCTTCGTCCGCCTCCTGCAGCCGACAAACTCAGTCAGCCGCCCGCGGCTGATGGGGGCCTCGACCGAGTCGCGCTCTGTCGCCGCTGCGCCGCGCTGCTGCGCGAGGTCGGTCAGCGAGAGCGGGCCAGCACGCTGCTGCAACGAGCCCTCGCCGCGAGCGAGCCAAGCGATCCCCGCCGTCCCTTGCTGGCCGAGCAGAGCTTCGAGCTGCTGGTCGAGCTCGGTGATCGCTCCGCCGCGGCCCGGCTCGCGCTGAGCTGCGCACGCGAGCACGCGAGCGACCCGGAGCTGCGTCTACGTTGGTTGCTGCGCGTAGCCGAGCAGGGCGACGATGCTCAACGCCTCGACGCACTATCCGAGGCCCACGCGCTGCAGCCCGACGACGAGGCGCTCGCGGCTCGACTCGAGCTCGCGCTGCAGACCTTCGGCGAGGACGAGCGGCTCACCAGCCTGCTGCGGACCCGGCTCGAGCAGGCCCGCCTGATCAGCGCCGACGAGCACCGAGATCCCGACGAGCGGGCCCGCGCGCGCACTCGCGGCGCCGAGGCCCTCCGCAAGCTGATCGATCTTCGCCGCGCGGACGCCCACGACCCGAGCGAGCGAGACGCTGCCCTCGCCGAGCTGTGGGAGCGCCTGCTCGACTTCGTGCCCG
>CBFGLP010001528.1:0-6852 GCA_965649595.1 uncultured Myxococcales bacterium
GTCTCGAAGCCCGTCTCGAACCCAGTCTCGAAGCCCGTCTCGAACCCAGTCTCGGATTCAGACTCTCCCGACTCCGACTCTCCTGATTCCGACTCCCCGGATTCCGACTCCCCGGATTCCGACGAGCTCGACTCCGACTCCCCGGATTCCGATGAGCTCGACTCCGACTCCGACTCCCCGGATTCTGACGAGCTCGACTCCTCTTCCGACTCTCCCGACTCCGACGAGCTCGACTCCGACTCGGTGGACTCGGACTCCGACTCGCTGGACTCGGACTCCGACTCGCCCGACTCCGACGTGCTGCTCTCTTCGAAGGTGTCGAAGGTGTCGAAAGTGTCGAATTCGTCGAACTCGTCGCCAGTCGTGAAGGTGTCGTCGAGCTCCGGCTCGATCTCCACCACGCAGCCCGAGAGCAACGCGAGTACACCGAGCGACAGGAAACCCGCGCGAATGCTGGCACTCGGGCCGGTGGGCCGGTGCTCCGAGGATCGATTCATCCTAGCCTCATCTCGATCGTGCTCGCCCGCCATATGCCCCCGCATGGGTGCTGCATGACTGCAGCCATGAAAACCCTTCACGACATCCGCCCGGTCCGGGCCGACTCCTGCCGCGTGCCTCCCCCGAGAACCTCGACATGTCCACACTCCGACGACTTACCGACGCCGGAAAGACGGAGCCGACCCGAGACCGGACCAGTGACTCGGTATGAGCCACCACCCGGAAAGGTGCCACCACCCGGGCGCATCGATCACGACGAATCGAAGTTTGCTCAACCCTCGTCGACCCGCACGGCCGTCCCCGTTCGGCGAAGATCTCCGGCGGCTCGCAGCGCACCTCGCTCGTCGACGCCGACCGTGTGCACGCCTCCGAAGAAGAAGTCGCACCCGGCGAACGCGTGGACGAGCGAGAATTGCTGCTGCAGTGCCAGACTGACGGCCTGGGGTCGAGCTCGCCGACCTAGCTCCACCCACACCTGCGACCCGCCGCCGGGGAGATCTTCGGCGTGGACCCTCGGCGCCGCCACGGCGCTCTCGATCGTCTCTTCACGGACCAAGCGAACCAGCACCTGCGCGACTGCGCTGCGGATCCGGTTGGATCCACCACTCCCGAGCGCGAGCACCCGACCGTCGGGGTGACGGGCGATCGTCGGGGCGATCATCGTAGGCAGCGGTGTCCCCGGCGCGTGGCGGTGAAAACCGTCGGGGTTTAGATCTTCCTCGCCCAGGAAGTTGTTGACGTGCACGCCGGTGCCGGCGACCACATGCCCGCAGCCCTCCCCTGCGGTCAAGGTGACCGTCGCGGCGCCGCCGAGCTCGTCGACGACCGACACGTGCGTGGTGCTGCCGTGACGATTCATGCGATCACGCGCGCGATGGCCCGCGAGCGAGGCCTGAGCGAAGATCATCGCCTCGTCCTGCTCGTCGATGAGCCCACCGCTAGCGAGCTCGGTGAAGGCCAGCGTTGCGATCCGGTCGACCAGCAGCCCACCGATTCGCGGCGAGGTCGCGACGCTCCACTCGCCGAGCGTGAAGCGATGCGGCTCGCCGATCACCACGTCGGCGTGCTCGACATCGGCGCGAGTGATCCGTCCACCTCGCTCGGGACCGAACTCGGCGAGCAACCCATCGATGAAGGCCGGCGGCGTCTCGCCAGAGTCACCGAACGCCTCGAGCGTATCGGCGAGCGTGGGGTTGCGGATCCGATCACCAGGCTGCGGCGGACGATCGCCTGGCAGCCCGGCGGCCAGCTCGGCCATGCAGCTCGGATCGCGACGCAGGATCGGCCATAAGAGCGAGAAGGTGCGGGCCGTCAACGCGTCGGCGACGACCCCCGCACGCGCGTGCGCGACTGCTGGCGCGACCAGCTGCGCGAGCGGGAGCGTACCGAGCTCGCGCGCCGCTCGAGCCAGCCCCTCGAACACGGCTGGGACGGTGGCCGAGCCGCGACCGACATGGAAGCTCTGCCGCGCCTCGCCGAAGTCGACCTCGATCGCCTCGAAGTCGAGCGTGCCGGTCTCGGCGGTGGTCAGCCCGAGCCCAGGGACCTTGGAGAAGAAGTCGACCGCCACGACGTCGCGCCCGGGCTGGCGGACGAGCAAGATCCCGGCCCCACCAGCCGACGCCAGCAGCGGCTCGGCGACGAAACATGTCAGCGCGCCCGCGATCGCGGCGTCGATCGCCATCCCGCCCTCGCGGAGGACTCGAGCCGCAGCTTCTGCAGTGATTGGGTTGCCGGCCGCAACGATGCCTCGCACCCGTGCGAGTGTAAGCAACTCGCGAGCGAGGCGGCGAACGATGTCGCACTTGGATGCTGGCCGGGTTCAGGGCGCTTTGCCATGCTCCGCCCGACGCTTCGACGAACGCCCGAGCTCCCCCATGAACGATTACCCAGTCCCCGAAGCCCTCCAACCCTACATGCCGCTGATCGTCGGCATCGTCACCGCGCTGGTGATCTTCATCATCGGCTGGATCGTCGCCAAGTGGATCCACAGCGGCGTCCTGAAGCTGCTGCGCCGTCGCAAGGTCGACGAGGCGCTCGCCCGCTTCCTCGCCTCGCTCGCGCAGTGGATGGTGATCGCGGCCACGATCATAACGGCGCTCGCTCGCGTCGGGGTCGAGACCACCAGCTTGGTCGCGCTGCTCGGCACCGCCGGACTCGCGATCGGCCTCGCCCTGCAGGGCAACTTCGCCCACTTCGCCAGCGGCGTGATGCTGCTGCTCTTTCGACCCTTCATGATCGGCGACGTCGTCGATGCGGGGGGCAAGAACGGCACGGTGTTCGAGATCGGCCTGTTCGCAACCGTCCTCGAGACCGCCGATCAGCAGCGCATCATCATCCCCAACTCCGGGATCACCGGCGGGCCGATCACCAACTACACCGTGCTCGGTCGGCCGCGCGCGCAGATCAAGATCTCGGTGCCCGGCAAGACCGACCCGAACATCACCAAGCAAGTGCTCGAGCGCGCCGTCGCCTCGGTGCCCGAGGTGCTCGACACGCCTGCCCCCGAGGCCGTGTTCACCAACTTCGGCGGCGGCCAGGTCGAGTTCACGGTGATGGTCTGCACCAAGCCGGCCGACTTCCTCCCGGCTCAGCCCAAGGTCCGCAAGGCGATCTTCGACGCGCTGGTGGGCGCAGGCATCATCACCCCTGGCTGACGCCTGACCGGCCTGAGCTCAGCTCGATCAGACCGCGGCGCCGAGCAGCCGCGCCCGATCGAGCTCGTCTTCGGCCTCGAGCCGGGCCCAGTCAGCCTTCAAGCGGCGACGCCGACGAACCCACGCATAAGCGACGGTTGGACCGACCAGCAAGAAGGGCAAGCTGCCCGAGCCGAGCAGCGGGAACCAGATGAAGCGGCCGAACAGGCCAGCCCGCCACTGCTCGTCGAGCTCGGTCAGGCTGAACCCGTAGGCGTCCGCGATAGCCTGCTCGAACGACCGACCGTTGCGGAGCTGGCTGAAGAGCTGACGAAACTCGGCGCCGTCGGCGTCGTGATAGCGCAGCCAGGTCGCGAAGTCCCGGGCGGCCGCGTAGGCGACCGATGCCTGAGCGTGCTCGCCACGGAAGTACGCGTCCATTTGATCGATCGGTGGGACACCGACGCCGAACACCGCACCAGCCAGCGCCTCGGCCCGCATCAGGTCGACCTCGTTGGCGATGCTCTCGGCCATGCCCTCGTGGAACCAGCGCGGCAGCTCGGCGCCACCGCTGGCGCGAAACAACGCGACGTGAACCAGCTCGTGGCGCAGCAGGGTGTCGAGGTCTGAGCGCGAGCCATCGGGATCGTGGATCGAGATGGCGATCTCCCCACGCGGCGGGTGGGCGACGCCCGACACCCACGTGGGCATCTTCGTCGCCTCCGAGACCATGCCCGGGTGGCTGACCACGTGGATCAACATGGTGTCGTCGAGATCGCTGCCGAGCACCTGCTCGATCTCCGACCACCAGCCCGGCAGCTGCTTGGCGAGCTCGCGGGTCTCCTCGTCGAGGCCCGCCTCGTAGCGAAGCACCGCCCGACCGACGACCAGGGTCTGATCGGCCTCGGCCAGCGCCCACCCAACCGGCTGACCCTGCTCGGCCCGAGCCGCCTGCGGAGCCGCGAGCATGAAGATCGAGGCCAACGCCGCCACCCCGATGCCGCGCCGCAACGCCCCCAACCATCCGCCCAGCCATCCACGAGCGGGCGAGCGAGGAGCGGAGGACGGAGCTGCGACGAGAGAAGCCATGACGGCGGGCCAAGCTATGCACGAGTCCGTCCCGTGCAAGGTCGCTGAGCCTTACGAGTCTATCATTGGCGTGTTTCGGTGCTGGCAAGAGCGCACGTCAGACCTGTCCGCGGACACGTCAGATCGAATGCTAGAGATGCTCGCCCCCAATCCGGGTGGGCGAAGCGCGCGCTCGCGTCACCCCGTAGGGCAGGGCTTGGCAGATGGGTGCTGCCCCAGCGCTTTGTTACGAGGACGTTGCGTCCCGCCCGCCGTACGGCTCAAATCGCCGTCCCTATGGAGCTCATCTACGAGCTGATCGCCATGCCCAGCATCCAGGCGCTGGGCGTCGTCGCCGGATCGATCATCGCCGCCTGGCTGGTCGAGCTAATCATCAGCAAGACGCTCGCGGTCGCGGCGTCTCGGACCGCGACCGACCTCGACGACGCGATCATCGAGATCCTGCGTCGCCCGATCTTCCTGAGCGTGGTCCTCTATGGGCTAGACTGGGCGGTCGAGCTGCTCGCGCTTCCGGAGCGCTTCGCCGGCTCCGTCGTCTCGATCCTCAAGACCCTGCTGATCATCGTCTGGGGCCTCGCGACGATCCGGATCGGCACGATCGTGCTGCACAGCATGAGCGCCAAGGCCCGCGAGCGCGCGCTGCTTCAGCCCCGCACGCTGCCGGTGTTCGACATCCTGCTCAAGACGTTGGTCGTCGCGGGGACCTTCTACTTCATCTTCCTGGCCTGGAACATCGACCTGACCGCGTGGATGGCCTCGGCCGGCATCGTCGGCATCGCGGTCGGCTTCGCGGCCAAGGACACGCTGGCCAACTTGTTCTCGGGCATCTTCATCCTCGCCGACGCCCCCTACAAGGTGAAGGACTGGATCATGCTCGACAATCAATTGCGCGGCGAGGTCACCCACATCGGCGTGCGCTCGACTCGGATCCTGACCTCCGATGGGGTCGAGATCAACGTGCCCAACGCGGTGATCGGCAACGCGCAGCTGCTCAACGAGTGTGGCGGTCCGCACCCTCGCCAGCGCCTGCGCGTCAAGTTCTCGGTCGCGTATGGCAGCGACATCGATCAGGTCCGCGCGGTCGTCGGTGCCGCGATCGCGGGGGCTCCCGAGGTGCTCGACACCCCAGCGCCGGTGGTCCGCTTCCGCGAGATGGGCGACTCGGGGCTCAATTTCGAGATCTGGCTGTGGTTCGACGAGCCACGCATGCGCGACATCATCGTCGACGACATCCTCTCGCGCATCTATAAGGCGTTCAACGCCGCGAGCATCGAGATGCCCTTCCCCAAGCGCGACATCTACATCAAAGAGGTGCCCGCAGGCTCGTTCGGTCTGGGTGGCCCGAGCGGCTCGGCTCGCCGCGATCACTGACGCCTCAGCGTCGCCTGCAGCGATCGCTCGTCAAGGAGCGGGCCCCGGCGACACCTTCAGCACGACCGTCTCACGGGTGAACGCGCTGGAGATCAACAGGCCGATCGCCGCGCCGATCACCAGCACCGCAGCCCCGGCGATCAACCCCGTCTTGACCTTGGGTGAGATCGCCGTCCGTCGCCGCTCGCGAGCTCCCGCGGCCACGCGATCGCGGTGCTCATCCCACAGCACGCCGACGAGCCCGACCTCGTCGACGGCCGCGATCGGACGAACGCCGAGCTCCTGATCAATGCGGCAATCGAAGCTGAACACGACGGGATCTGGACGGTCGGCGAGGTAACCGATCGTGATCACGAGATCATCGCGACCCTCGCGACAGATCACCCGCGACTCGGCAGCACCGACCCGCAGGCGCCTGACCTCCGTTGGCGGCTGCGCGGAGGCACGAACCGACTGCTCGAGTTGATCGAGCAGCGCCTTCTCCCGCTTGTCGCCGAGCGCCTCGGGCGAGAGCCCGACCGCGACTCGAACCTGCTCGCCCGCTGGCAGGTTCGGCGGCGGCGGAGTCGCGACTGGTTCGTCGAGCGCTTCGAGCTCGTCGGGAGGTCGAGGGCCCTCGGGCTCGGCCTGGCTCGCCGCATCGACCTGCTCGGCCTCGATCTGCGGAGGCTCGGGTGCCTGGATCTCGACGACCGCGTCGGGGTTGCTCGGCGTCGCTGGCTCGACCACCGGCGGGCTCGCCTGCACGGGCAGCGCCACGAGCCAAGCGGTCAGCGCGACGATCGTTCGAGCGACCTTCGCTGGCTGATCGATCCCGCTGTAGCCGTCGAGCACCGGCGGAGACTCGCGCGAGACCCCGCTCGCCCGCAACCGGCCGACAAAAGCGGCCCCGCTCAGCCCCGTGGGCCGAGTAAGCACTACCTGCGCCCGTGGAGCCGATTGATCGCCCAGACCTCGCGCGCACGCAGGCCGGTCGTGAACTGCAGGCCGCACATGGTGCCCGTCGTACGATCGATCCAACGCACCTCGGCCTCGGTCATGATCGGGTCGGCGAGCAGCGGCAGCTTGAAGCTCAAGCGCAGCTTCTCCCCGACCTTGAGGATCAGCCCGTCGACCCGCATCCGCATGCCCCCGGTGCTGATGTCCTCGCTGCTGCACTGCACCGTCGTGTCTCCGCGCGTGACCTGGACCAGGACCTCGTAGTCGAAGCGCTGGTTGTCGCGGCGGTCGCTGGGCTCGCCCGCGCTCTGGATCGTCG
>CBFGLP010001529.1:0-2196 GCA_965649595.1 uncultured Myxococcales bacterium
CATTAGCTGTGTGTGAGTTTGATTGTTTAGAGGGCACCCAGCGCACCCGAAACTCCTCCCTTTCCTGCTTAAACACCTGTCGCGTTCTGGCATATCGTGCGCCTACCCATGCGTCACGTGGACCTGCGACGAAACCGCTCACGCTCGCTGAACCTGTCTGCAGCCCTGATCTCGGTGGTGGCCGGGGGGTTGTGGGCGATGCCTGCCTTCGCGGGCGAGCCGACCGAGGCGACGGAAGGCTCGTCGATCGACAGCCCCGACCAAGACCCGCTGGTCGCCAATGGATCCCCGGTTGGTACGTGTGCATGGCCGACGGCGGTGGCGGTGACCGGCGGCGGAGGTCTGTGCACGGGCACGCTGATCCACCCGGAGTTGGTCGTGTATGCGGCCCACTGCGGCGGCGGCAACAAGACGGTCCGCTTCGGCGAGTCGGCGTTCTCGGGCGGACGCACGGCCGACGTCGCGTTCTGCATGACCAACCCGGACTACCAAGGCACCGCCGATCAGGCCCACGACTGGGCATTTTGTCGGTTGGCCGAGCCGGTCACGGATGTCCCGATCACGCCGCCCGTGCACGGCCCGTGCGAGACGACGATCCTCAACATCGGTCAAGAGGTCGCTGTCGTCGGGTTCGGACAGACGCTGCAGAACGTCACCGGTGAGAAGAACTGGGGGCTGACTACGATCGCGGCCGTCAACAAGGTCGAGAACGTGGTCGTGGTCGGGACCAGCGGCACCGCGTCTGTCTGTCCGGGCGACTCGGGTGGTCCGCTCTACGTCCGCTTCCCCGACAACAGCTGGCGGGCGGTCGGCATCGCGTCGACGGTCTCGGGCGGCTGCGGCGGGACCGGGACCCACTCGCTGATCAATGGCGCGATCCCTTGGATCGAGGCCGAGAGCGGCGTCGATATCACGCCTTGCACGACGGCCGACGGCACGTGGGCGCCGGGCCCCGACTGCGGCGGGTTCAATGCGCTCGACCCCAACGTCGGCTCGGGCGACTGGTCGAGCTGGTGCAGCGGCACGCCGGCCACGGGTGATGCCGACGTCTGCGGGCCGGCTTGGGATCAGTTCGATGCCGAGCTGCCGCCACAGGTCTCGATCACCTCGCCCGTGTGGGGCGACAAGTTCGAGGCCAACGCCGCCGTCGACATCCTGATCGAGGCCAGCAAAGATCCGGACGGGCCCGCGATCAAGGAGATCCGGCTCAAGATCAACACCAACGAGGTCGCAACCGACGACTTCGACCCCTGGTCGTTCATCGGTGCGACCTTCGGCAGCGAGGGCGTGTACACGCTGACCGCGGTCGCCGAGGACTGGTCGGGCAACATCGTCGAGTCGGATCCGGTAGCGATCGGCATCGGCAACGCCGAGGTCCCGCCGGAGCCGGAGCCAGAGCCCGAGGACACCGGGGACTCGGCCGACAGCGCGGACGAGGTCGGCGAGGACACGCTCGGGGGTGATGGTGGCGGCGGGGATGCGTCCGGCTGCTCGACGACTTCGCAGCCGCGCTCGAGCTGGCCGCTGCTCTTGCTCTTGGCCATCCCGGCCCTGCGTCGCCGTCGCGCCTGATCGCGCTCGCTGCTTCGCTGGTTCCTGCAAATCTGCTCGGAGACTCGCCATGACCTTCGCTCGCTTCATCGCTCCGCTCGCGCTCTTGCTCGTCCCCGCTGTCGCGTTCGCCGGCAACGGGGACTACACACCCGCGCCCGAGAACCCGACGGTCTGGGGTGGCGACGAGACCGAGCCCTGCGCGTGGCCGAGCGTGGTCATGGTCACCGGCGGCGGAAACCTGTGCAGCGCCACCTTCATTCACCCGAAGGTGGTGATGTACGCGGCCCACTGCGGCTATCAGGACAAGGTCGTCCGGTTCGGCGATAGCGACGCGTCGGGCAAGACCGTGCAGGTCGAGTACTGCAAGACCTACCCGGGCTACAACGGCAGCCAGTCGACCGACTGGGCCTACTGCGTGCTGCAGAACGAGGTCACCGACATCCCGTTCACGCCGGTCGGCTACGGCTGCGAGGTCAATCAGTACGTCGCGCACGGGGCCGACATCGCGATCGTCGGCTTCGGCAACAACTCGGGTCAGACGGGCGCCGGTCGCAAGCGCTGGGCGTTCACCAAGATGTGGAACCCCGGGCCCTACACCTTCAACATCGGTGGAAATGGCTATCCGACGATCTGCTCGGGTGA
>CBFGLP010001530.1:0-3661 GCA_965649595.1 uncultured Myxococcales bacterium
GCAACATGATCGAGATGCCGCACCTGTCGTCGATGATCTGGAATCACGACGACGAGCTGCGCGAGGTCGCGGTCGGCAGCGAGACGCTCTACTTCCAATACGCGGGAGGCATTCGCAGCCGCAAGGTCGTGCAAAAGAGCGGCACGACGACCGAAGAGCGCATTTACCTCGGCAACTTCGAACTCTACCGCAAGCGCGTCAACGGCACGCTCGATCTCGAGCGCGAGTCGCTGCACATCTCGGATGGCAGCGGGCGGATCTGTTTGATCGAGACCAAGACCGTCGACGGTGGCACGCCGGTCGGGACGCCGGCGGGGATCTGGCGCTTCCAGCTGAGCAACCACCTCGGCTCGGCGGCGACCGAAATCACGCCGGACGGCGACGTCATCTCGTACGAGGAGTACCACCCCTATGGGACTACTGCGTACCGGGCGGTGGACTCGAGCATCGACGTGAGCGCGAAGCGATACCGCTACACGGGGATGGAGCGGGACGAGGAGACGGGGCTTTCGTATCACTCGGCGCGGTACCATGCGAGCTGGTTGGGGCGGTGGACCGCGAACGATCCGATTGGCCTGCGGGGAGGCGGAAATCGGTATGAGTACGTGGGCAGCAATCCAGTTCGTGCGGCCGACTTGAATGGAAATGCTCCCCCTTCGACGCCTGCGACTCCCACGACGCGTCGCGGCGCGTCCGATCCTGCACTTCCTAACTCGGTGAGCTATGGACCACTCAGCGTTCCAATATTCCCCCTCGTCAATCCTAACATTGATATGGGACCGACGGACTTTACCCGCGTCAGCACATTGCCCTCAGACAGCGCAGGTTCAAAGGTGGAGCTGGATGCCGGGACGCTAGTGGAATTCCGGATGGTGTTTCACGCACAAGGAATAAGCATAATTACTTATGAAGGAGCGGTCAATGATGGTCCCATGGGTTCTGGGACCCCTCGACATGAGACCGCACACGGGAATATCGCTTATGAAATTGCGCAACGAGCAGAAGCGCGGATAGCGGCAAAAGCCGCAAACACCCGTCTTTCCACCTCGGACGTCATTGACCATGCAAAATCCGAGTACGGTAGGCTGCGCCGCACTCTAGCCGTGGCAAATGGAATATATGATCTGGCCGATCGAAACACGAGGGGCCACTTCGACGACAGCATCACCTATAGCGAGACAGAGCAAACCAAACGTCAGGTTAAGGTCAGCGATTACATATTGAACAACACAGGGGACATTGCGCAGCGGGCTGAAAACGCACTGCAACTCATCGAGGAGTTAGGCCCAGACTTGACTGAAGCGGGCATCAACATGGCAGCCGATGAAATCGCCGCATTCTACAAATCCGGCAAGAGCTCAGTTGCAAAGTTGTCGGATGCCGCCCTAATCCTCCTGGCAGAAGCTGAGACAGTGCAAACGCAGGCAGGGTATGCTGGGAAGCACGAGAAGGCCGCAAAGCTCGAATTGCAGAACCGCGTTGAAAAAATTCGGAAGGCCAAAGCTGCCGAGGCCGTTGAGATCTGGCGCCAGCGCGACGAAGAGGCAGTAACGAACGGCGCATCTCCCCATATCTGGACCGTGCCGGGATTGGACTCGATACGATGAAGCAGCCTGGACTATCACTGACCATTGCCCTGACCCTCGCGTGCCACCCGCGGTCGGAACACGCCAACTCGCCGACTCCTGCGGCGTCCGTAACAATCGGGCAGGCATCGGGGGCGGTGGAATCTTTTTTTGGGGACCTGCAGAGCATTGTCGGACCTCGAATGAGGCACGGTCTGATCTGCCAGGAAATCTGCTCTCCATCTCAACTGGATTGTGAGTCTACGCCATTTGTCATGTGTACAATCAGCGTTTGGGTAGAGGATGACGCGAACTTCTCGCATGTTGGCATCGATGTGAACTCTGTTTTGACGTACGGTGTTCTCGTGGACGCATCCCTGACGCTTCAGGGGAACATTCTAGCGGCCTGTAATGCCGAGCGTCACAATTGTGAGATTCTCATCAATGGCCCGGAGGCAGTCATGCGGGCGCAACAAGCGTGTGGCATCGAGGGCGAGGGAACAATCGTCAGGCTCACTTGGGATGAGGCGCATGGGGCGATGACATGGAGTGTCCAGCGCGGCTTCGAGGTGCTTGCCCTCGTGGAGTCTTCTGGAAGGGCCGAACCGCGGTGTGAAAGGGGAGCTAGCCGTTCTCGAAGTAGTGGTTGAACCCTCGCGACCGAATGCAGGAAGCCATGCCGAGTGATTGGATGTATCCGTTCGACGAGCCCCGTCGTGACAGGGGCTCGCCGGTCGGCTCCCCCTCGAACAGATGCCGGTCGAGCTCGCCGATCGCAATCCACCGGGAGACGTTCTCGGCCAGGATCTCCTGAGCTTCCTGCTTCTGGAGCGTCTCGTTCCAGTACACCGGCGCGAGCTCGAGGATCCGGATCTGTCGCCAGTAGGGCAGCAGGCACAGCAGATCTCGCATATAGGACGCTCGTCTTCGGCTTCGCGCCCGCCCGCCCCCTGCAAGCACCCCCCGTAAACCCGCGTTCGCGCCCCCCGGCGGACGCCCCCGGCGCACTGCGCTACGATGCGGGACCTCCGCCCCCCGGCAGGCATCCGCATGAGCGATCAACCCTCCGACCCAAAGCCTCCCAAGCCCGACGTCCGCGACACGTTGGAAAAAGAGCTCGACGCCCTCGCGGAGAAGCTCGAGGACAAACCCGAGCACACGCCCGCACGCGCAGACACGGGACCTGGCGCCCTGCTGCGGATCGTCGCGGGCTTCTTCGTGCTCGGGCTCCTCGCGGTCGCTGCCGTATTCGCCTGGAACGCGATGCACAAGAAGCCCCCGCCCACGGTCGCCGAGGGGATCGGGGCCAAGCTCGAGCTCGCGGCGGGCGAGGTCGTCCTGATCGGCTCGGGCGAGGGCGCCGAGGCGACCACCCTGCTCTCCGGTACGCCGCTGCCGATCGGCGCGACCGTAGAGACCCGCAAGGGCGCGCGGGCGCTGATCCGGCTGGCCGATGGCAGCCGGATCTTCATGCGGGACCAGAGCGTGGTCGAGCTGGGCAACGATACCGGCGTGAAGGTGACGCGCGGCGAGGTCTGGCTCGAGACGCCGCCGCTCGATCGCAACCGCGATCCGCTGATGCACCGCGTCGGCTCGGCCGAGCTGGTGCTGACGGACGGCGGCGCGAGCCTGGCCCTGACCGACAAGGGCGCGCGGATCTACGTCGCCGAGGGCAGCGCGGCGGTGACCAGCCCAGGCGGTCGCACCGAGGTCCGCTCCGGTGAGCAGGCGGTGATCGAGGGCGACGCGACGCCGACGGTCGAGGCGGTCGCGTTCTGGGACGACTGGACCGGTGGCATGGCCGATCGCCGCGCGGGCGGTCGGATCGGCGGGGGCTCGGGCGCCCTGTTTGCGGTCGACAAGTTTGGGCCGCCCGGCAGCAAGGCGCTGCCGCTGCAGATCAGCCGGCAGACCGTCGACGTGGCGATCGAGGACGGGCTGGCCGAGACCCGCGTCGATCAGCGCTTCTTCAATCCTTCGGAGCGCGACGTCGAAGGCTGGTACTGGTTCACGGTCCCCGAAGGCGCGATGCTGGTCGGCTTCGCGCTCGAGACCGATGGCGTGCTGGTCGAGGGCGAGATCGTCGAGCGCAAGCA
>CBFGLP010001531.1:0-2035 GCA_965649595.1 uncultured Myxococcales bacterium
AAGGGCCTGATCGCGGCGCATGCCGCCGGCATCATCCATCGCGACCTCAAGCCCGAGAACGTGTTCCTGCACGAGCCCGAGCCCGGCCGCATGCTGGTCAAGCTGATGGAGTTCGGCATCTCGAAGTTCACCGAGGACACCGGCGGTGGACGAACCGGCGCCAACGTGATCATGGGCACGCCGGAGTACATGGCGCCCGAGCAGGCCGCCGGGGCCGCCAACGTCGACGCCCGCACCGACGTCTGGGCGATGGGCGTGATGCTCTACCGGGCGCTCAGCGGCATCGAGCCGTTCAAGGGCAAGACCATGGCCGCGCTCTTGGTCGCGCTCGCGACCGAAGAGCCGCCGCCGCTGCGCTCGCTGGTGCCCAACCTACCCGAGGGGCTGATCGCGGTCGTCGCTCGCTGTCTGCAAAAGCAGCCCGCCGCCCGCTACGGCTCGGCGCAGGAGCTGTTCGACGCGCTCGCTCCATTTCAGCAGGCCATGGTCGAAGGCGAGAAGCCGCAGGCGCCTCCCGTGCGCAGCGGCAAGACGATAGCGATTCCCTTCGACGCGTCGCTGATGACGGGGGCGTCGCCCGCCATGACCGTCGATGGGCCCGCCTCGCCGACCGGGACGGTCGTCGCGAGTCAGGATCCCGCGCTGGCGCCCACCGGCATCCCGATCGATCCGCCGAGCCGCCCGCCTGGACCAGCAGCCTCGCCGATCGTCACCAACCTCCCGCCGCCGCGCTCGGTCGACGACACGCCCACCGGCTCGAACCCCAACCTCGACGGCGCCAAGACCTGGTCGACCGAGCTCGACTCGCGCGTCGCCGGCTCGGATCAGGGCTGGTCGATGGGCCTCAAGACCATCGGCGAGCACGAAGGCCGCCCCTACACACCCGGCGAGCGCAAGACTGGCTGGATCGGCTGGGTGATCGGCCTGAGCGTCGCGGGCTTGCTGGTCGGCGGCGGCATATGGGCGTGGACGGCCGGGGTGTTCTCCGGCGGCAACAAAGCGCCGGTCGCCGCAGGCGAGACAGGCGACGACGGCGAGCCTGCAGGCACGACCGAAGGCACCACCACCGATGGTGGCACCACCACCGATGGCGGCACCACCACCGACGGCGGCACGACCGACGGTGGCACCACCACCGGCACACCGGCCGACGGCACCACCAGCACGACCAGCGGCGAGGGCACCAGCACCACGAGCGGTGACGAGGGTGACGAGGGCGACGCCGACGATGGCGGCTCCGGTGGCTCCGGTGGGAGCACGAGCGGCGGCTCCGGTGGGAGCACGAGCGGCGGCTCTGGTGGCTCCGGCGGGAGCACGAGCGGTGGCTCTGGCGGCTCCGATGACGGTGACGACGGCGACGACACCGGTGGCGGCGGCCAGACGCCCAAGGTCGACATCGACAAGCTCCACCGCGTCGGCAGCCTCTATTCGCCCAAATCGCCGGGCCCCGCCGGCACCTTCTCGGCGGCGCGCAGCCACTGCAGCTCGCTCAAGAAGAGCAAGAAGTTCGGCCTGACCAACTGGCGAATGGCCACGGTCGCCGAGATCCTCTCGTTCGCGGGCAAGGTCGACGCGCTCAACTACTGGAGCTCCGACCTCGACGGGGTCAAGGTCAAGACCGTGGCCATCGTCGGCAAGCGAGTCACGAGCCGCCCGCAGACCGACTCGGGACCGCGGGCCTTCTGCGTGTCGAAGCGCTGAGCGTGCCGAAGCGCCGTGGCTCGGTCACCGAGTCGAGCGACGTCCGACATTCGCCACCCGCCGCTGATGGGCTCCCCAATCGCCGTGGCCAATGAGCGCCGTGGCGCCCAGGGCATCGCACATCGCGGTTGCTGGAGGCGTTTTAGTTGGTTTGGGTGAAACCAGTTGACAGCGCAGGTTCAGTGTCATCAAACACTGCCGCGCCATCGGATTTCACCCAGACTGCAAGAGGAGGCAATCCCGCAGACAGCGCAGCATGTGTTCCTCGTTTTGCAGCACAACAAGTGATTCAAATCATAGAAATAGTGCCTCTCACATCACAACAAAATTCCAA
>CBFGLP010001532.1:0-1546 GCA_965649595.1 uncultured Myxococcales bacterium
TCGAGGCGCACGCTCACGTCCACGCGACCTCGCCCGAGCCGAGCCTCGAGCGCCTTGCGGAGCGCGTGCTCGCTGGCGACTCCGAAGGGCTGGCGGATCTTGAGCTCGAGGAAGCGGGAGTTGACCGAGCGCAGCTCGACCCGGAGCGTCGCGCCGCGCTCGGTCCATGAGCGCTCGGCGAGCCCAAAGCCGGTCATGCTGAGTACGGGCACGGGTATGGCGTACCGCTCGCGAGGCTGCGACGGCAAGCCCGTTGGCTCCGCGCGGTTTGTTTTCGTCGCCAGCGAGGCTGCATGCGAGAGCCGATCTGCGCCGCTCGCCCCATCCCCGGCAGATCGCCCCGCCGAGCAACCAAACGCGAGCGGGAAGCCCCGAGCGCCGACCCCACCCAAGGTCTCGCTCTGGCTCCCCGCCAACGAAATTGCCTTCGTCAGCCCCACGGGCTGAATCGAAGCTTTGGTCTGGACTATGGGTTCAGGGCGCGTGGCCGAGATCGCGGAGCCGGTTCTGCTCGTCCTCCCAGCGATCATCGAATTCGTCGAGCATCATGTCGATCGCGGTGGGACGGACCATCTCGTCGCCTGCGGTCCACAGATCGGCGGCGAAGTCCTCGATGAAGTTGGGGGTCAAGAGCGAGAAGAAGATGAGGAAGTGCGACATCGTCGTGTGCCTTTCGCTGCTGCACGACGCTTGTACGAGAGGGTCGGCACGATCCCAAGAAAGGGGCAAGTTCTAGCTGCTCGCGATGCGCGTCCGGACGAGTGTTCAGCGGCGCGTCTGGTCAGCGCCTCATGCCGCGCCGCTGGTCCGAATCACGGCTCGTCGCGGTCGATGTCGATCGCCTCGGGCGGCGTCCATTCACCGCTGCCACGACGTCGGCTCTCGCTCTGCCGCCGTCGCTCGACCCGGAGCCCGCGCTCGTCGGACACGCCCTTGCGATAGCCGAGCATCCGCAGCACGCCATCGACCGAGCGTCGCTCGCTGCCGACTCGGACCGCGCCGTCCTGCTCGACCGCCTCGATCCCGGGCAACAAGGGCAAGAGCCCATCGACTCCGAGCTTGCGCAGCGCGGCCGAGACCTGCAGCCGCACGTTGCCGAGCTCCTGCGCGATGAAGAACCCGTCCTCGCCGAGGCCCTGGTAGAGCGGCATCAAGATCCGCCCACCCTCCGGCGCCCTGACCTCGCCGTCGCTGTCGTGCGCGAGCCGTTGACCGCGGCGGATCGGCTGGAAGTTGTGGAAGCCGGGATCCATGCGGAACTCGTCGTGCGGGCGGATCGCGTGGCGGTACACGATCTCGACCGCGCGCGGCAGCTCGCCCGCGGCCTCGTCCAAGCGGGCGCGCTGGCGATCGAGCTCGGGCACCGACGTGGGCTCGAGCAGACCGGCGCAGCAGAGCGCGAGCCAGATCGCCGCGACATGGTTCTCGACCGTGCGCGGATCGTGGTGCTGGCCGGCCTCGAAGCCAACCGCGACGTGCCCGAGATCGGCGAGGTAACCGAGCAGCGTGCCGTCGACCGCCTCCTCGAGCCCGAAGATGATCGGCA
>CBFGLP010001533.1:0-5758 GCA_965649595.1 uncultured Myxococcales bacterium
CCGCGCGGGAGGTTGCGCTCGAGGTTCGGGAGGTCGAGCGTGCCGTTCTGACCGGCGAGCCGCTCCAAGATGCTCAGGCCGAGCGCGAAGAGTGGCGAGCTCGGCTCACTCGCGTGCGAGACCATCAAGCGGTGCGCGAGCCGGGCCGCTTGCTGTCGCGTGGCCCACGAGGTGTCGCGGGCCTCGAAGATCGGCGCGACCACGGCGTCGAGCGCCGCCGCGTCGGTGAAGCGATGGCCAGGCACCTGGGCCAGCGCGCCGAGGATTGCGAGGCGGACCGGATCCTGCTCGTTGCGGGTCCTACCCAGCCACGCGAGCGTCTCCGGCATGCCCTCGCGCGAGCGGCCGGTGCTGCGGATCAACGCGGCGTGGGCCTCGGCGCGATCGCTGGCCTGGGCAGAGCGGCCTTCGGCTTCGAGCAGCGGGCGCGCAGCCTCGATCGTGCGCAGGCCCAAGAGCTCGCGCCGCCACGTCGCGTCCGTGCTCGCGCGCGCGAGCCCGAGCATGCGCGCGGCCTCGCGATCGCGCAGCGTCGTGGGCAGCACGGCGAGCAAGGAGGTTGGCCACTCGATCCGGGCCAGCTCGAGCTGCTCGATCGCAAGCTCGAAAAGCTGCCCGCGACGCGGGTAGGGCATACGAGCGATCAGCAGCCCGAGCAAGTGCGGGGCCACTCGAGCGAGCCCGCGGCACAGCGGCGCGAGGGTGTCGTCGTCGACCTGGTCTGCACGTGCAGCCAGGCCCGCTGGCAAGCCATGCTGGGTGACCCACGAGAGCCGCGTCGTCAGCCAACCCACGACCTTGGCGGGCGACCAGCGGACCAGCTTTCGCAGCGCCGACCATAGGCCGAGCGGCAAGCTCTCGGCGTCGGCGAAGCGATCGATCCATCCCGCGAGCGCCTCGCTCTGGTGCTCGGCCAAGTTGGCCCACACGTCGGCGCCGTAGCGTCGCCAGACCAGGTCGGGTCGCTCTTGGTTGCTAGCGAACGAGCGCTCGATGTGAGCGACCAGCAGCGCTGCGCGATGCTTGGCGAGGCGAGACCACGCGAGCTCGGGCCAGGCCACCCGGTCGAGGCGCTCCGTGATGGCTTGCTCGTCGCATGCTGGTAGCAGGTAAGCGGCCTCGTGCAGGCGCTCGCGCTCGATCAGCGCGTCGACGATGGTCGTCGCGAGCGCGCGGTGTCGGCGGCGGACCAGCTGCTGGAGCAGCAGCGCGAAGCTGGCCGTGTCGAGACGATCGATCACCGACGTGGGGATGTCCTCGGCGTAGCGACCGATCAGCTTGGCGGCCGTGGCTCGGACGCTGACCGAGGGATCGTCGAGGGCGATCCACCCGAGCTCGATGTCGCGGACGAGCTGGGCGACGAAGAGCGCGAGCTGTCGACGGTGGTTGTCGCCCTCAAAGAGCGTGCGGCCGAGCGCTCGGGCGTCGGCGGGCGCGAGGCTGCGCAGGTGGGCGACGAGCTCGGTGAGGCGCTCGGTGTGGTCGAGGCGATCGAGGCTGCGGACGAGCACGTCGACGTTCATGGACGCGATGCTATCCGAGCATCACCGCTAGCCGCAGTCCAAGTGAGAGCTAGCCAGGCAGGACTACAAAGTCACTCGGATTCTCGAGCTGGTGGCTCCTCCGACCGCGATGCAGGATCCCTCGGACGCTCACGTAGAGCTGCTCGAAGTGCGCTTCGCCTGCTCGCCTGTAATCGTCGGGGCCAAGCGTCACACGAACCCTGAGCAGCTGATCATCGGCCTGAACTTGCAGCACCACGTCACCCTCCAGCTGGCCATCGAGGTTGGGGGTGCCGGACAGTTCGATGACTGTGCCCACGAACTTGGCGGACTCGCTACCTCGGGATGGGCGCAGTTGCTGGGCCAAGCGCTCGATCGTTTCGAACATGGTTCGATCGAGATGCACTTCGCTGCGTACTCCCTCAGGCGCTGGGATCAAGGGCGACCAGGTGCTCGAGATGCGGAGATCTGCGGATTCATCGGATGGCGCTATCTCGGCGAGTGCCTCGCAGAGGTTGGCGCTGACGAGCGGTGTTTCGGTATCCTGCTCGAGAATGCGGTTCGGTTCACCGCGCCGGATCGCGCTGGCCAGGCGGCTAGTTGCCGTGAGCAGATGACTCGTCGTGAGTCGACCGAAGGGAGGCTCGCCGTCGACGACTTCGTCGCGGATGTCGAGCGGCGCGTCGATGGTGATTACGAAGCTGCCGATCTCGGTTTGGCCTAGCCGACAGCCGCGTACGAAGCTCTCGGCATCGCCAAGAGTCATGCGAGGGTGAAAAACGCGAGGTCGCTGAACACTGCATGCACTCGCTAGCAGCGACTTCAACGCGCCGTTGACGAGCGCTGCGCCTGTGTGGAGGCTGAGCGTGCCCGTGCGCGTCGCTTCCCCGCTGAGCCCGTACCGTAGGACGTCTCGCCGAGGCAGCGAGAGGTCGCGGAGCACTGGCTCGAGTCCTCGGCCTTCGACTCCGGCAAGGCGACGTGCGGCGAGCATGAGTGCGTCGACGGAGTCCGCGAGGCTGGTGTCGAGCGGGAGCTGGATCTCGACATCTCCGGTGCCTGGGCTTCGAAAGATGCCCACATAGTCCAAGCGCGAAGGACTCGTCGTCCAGTGGCGCGCGAGCAGGTAGTCGCGGAAGTCCTGATAGCTCACCGAAGCGGCGAGATCGCGGATGTACGTGCTCATGGTGTGAGCGACTCCTGACGAGAGACCTTGGCGAGGAGCGTTCGGATGCTCGCTGCATCGAACACCTGCGTGCGTGGTAGGTGAACTTGCTTGGCGGTCTGGTTGGTCGTTGGTGGTTGGCCCCGGGATCTGCTGGCATGACGTACACGACCAGGACTCGCGGGATTAGCGTGGGCGCGATCAGGTCATTGTAGTTCTTGAGCTTGAGCGTGAACGGGATTGACTCGGAGGAGTCGACTTGCTGCGCTGTGGCCTTGAGCTGGATGTCGAGCACGGGAGAGTGGATGACGCCACCGTCCAACGGCCCGCGACCGACGATGCGCAAGTCGACGCTGTCGCGGTCGCGGCGGATCTCCTCGACTGCGTAGCCTGCCCGCGAAGCAACCGCGCGCACGTAGGCGAGGCTCAACTCCTCTTTGATGTCATTCTCGGTCAGCATGCAGCGTAGAGCTCCCTACGCTAGCGCGATGCACAGCCGTCGCCAACCAGCACATATGCCAGGAAGGACCAGGCAGAGCTGCCTGCTCCTTCCTGTGGACGAACCCTGCCTCGTTCGGCTCAGCCCTTCCGCCGGGCCCACAGCGCCTTGCCGAGCTCGACCAGCGCCTCGACCTTCTTACCGACGCCCTGCCCGTAGAGCACCCGAATCCCCTCGCGCGTGACCTCGTAATCGAAGCGCCGCCCCGGGAACAGCTCGATCGGCCGATGGATCGGCAGCCGGTCCTCGATCACCGCTTTGACGTTCGTGCACGCGCGCAGGCCCTCGCGTCCGTTGAGCCGGCCGAACCCGCTGCCCTTGATCCCACCGAAGGGCAGATCCTGGACCATGTACATCAGCGCCCAGTCGTTGATGCAGGTCGACCCCGCGACGATCTGATCGGCGATCCGCTTGGCTCGCGCGTGGTCCTTGCTGAACACCGACGAGCTCAAGCCGTACTCGGTCGCGTTGGCGATCCGGATCGCCTCGGCCTCGTCCTTGACCCGGACGATCGCCATCACCGGGCCGAAGGTCTCCTCCTGCATGATCCGCATGTCCTCGCGGACCTCGGTCAGGATCGTCGGCTCGAAGTAGTGCTTGCTCGGCTTGCCCTTGGCCCGCTCGCCGCCGGCCGAGAGCTTGGCGCCCTTTGCCAGGGCGTCCTGAACGAGCGCCTCGACGATGTCGACCTGCGCCGGCATGGTCATCGCGCCAACATCGACGATCCGGCCGTTCAGCGGGGCGCCTTGGCGCATGCGCAAGGTGATGTCCTGGACCTTGGCGACGAACTGGTCGTAGACGCTGTCGAACACCAGCACCCGCTCGGCGGCCAGGCACATCTGACCCGAGGCGATGAACGTGGCCGAGACCGCCGCGTGGGCGGCCTGGTCGAGATCGGCGTCGTCACACACGATCATCGGATCCTTGCCGCCGAGCTCGAGGATCACCGGCGTCAGGGTCTTCGCGCTCTCCTCCAGCACCCGCTTGCCGTTTTGCATCGAGCCGGTGAACACGATCTTGTCGACGCCGCCCGAGACCAGCGCGGCCCCGGTGTCGGCGTAACCGGTGATGATCTGGATGAGGTCCGGTGAGTAGCCGCAGTCCTTGAGGCAGCGGTCGGTCATCGCCTGAAAGCGCGCGACCGACCACGAGGTCCACTCGCTGACCTTGATGATCACCGCGTTGCCGGCGAACAGCGCCGGGATCGTCGGGCCCAAGATGTTCTGCAGCGGGAAGTTCCAGGGCGTGATCACGCCGATGACCCCGAGCGGGTGGTACTCGACGCGGGCGCGCTTGTGCGTGAGCAGGCCCGACGAGACCGTCTCGCTGCGCAGGTGCTTCTCACCCTCGCGGATCGTCCAGCGCAGCTTCTCGGCGATCGGCCAGATCTCGCCGAGCATCGCGTTGTGCAGGGTCTTGCCCGCGTCTCGGCAGATGTGCTCGCACAGCTCGTCGGCGTGCTCGAGCAGGTAGGCGAGCATCCGCTCGAGCACCTTGCGGCGCTCGGCGAAGGGCGTGCGGGCCCACTCGACCTGCGCCTTGCGGGCCTTGCTGATGCAGGCCCGGACCTCGTCGGGGGTCAGCGCTGGGACCTCGCCGAGGCGCTCGCCGGTGGCGGGATCGGTGCAGGGGATCGTCGCGCGAAAGGACTGCTGCTCGAACTGCTGCTTGGCGGCCTGCGACATGCGGCGGACCCTAACCCCGTCATCGGGGTGCTCTGGTGGTCTGCGTCACGCGAGGCGGGCTCGAGCGTGCGGCGGATCTCACGTCGAGGCTCTGGGCCTGGCCTGGCCGACGCCACGCATGTCCCCCGGCGAGGTCGCTCACTTCCGCTGGGTGCCGGCTCCGGCGATCAGCTCAGCGAGGCGATCGAGGTCGACGGGCTTGAGCAAGTACTCGTCGAAGCCAGCCTCGCGCCAGCTGCCGCCGATGTCGTTTTCGCCACGGCCCGTCAGCGCGATGAAGCGAGCCCGCGCGAGCCGAGGCGTGCGGCGGAGCCGTCGAACCAGCTCGAGCCCGCTCATGTCGGGTAGCCCGAGATCGAGCAGCACGACGTCGGCCGAGAACTCGGCGGCGACACGCAGGGCCTCGTGACCGTTGCCCACGATGCGCACGGCTCGGCAGTGCTCGGACAAGAACGACGCGTAGAGGCTGGCGAGATCCGTCGAGTCCTCGACCAGCAGCACCTGCAGCTCGGAGCGGCGAGCGAGCGTCGGCGTCGGCGTATCGGCGCGCGGGCGAGGCAAGACCGCTCGTGTGTCGAGTCGATCAGGCTCGATCCGCTCGATACCCGCGAGCGGACCGGTCGCGATCGTGACCGTGAAGCGGCTGCCTCGACCGAGCTCGCTCTCGAGCTCGATCCCCCCGCCGAGCAAGCGCGCGAGTCGACGGCTGATCGCCAGACCGAGGCCCGTGCCGTAATCGCTCTCGCGCTGGGAGTCGGCGCGTACGAAGGGCTGGAAGAGCGAAGACTGCTGCTCGCCGCCAATCCCGATGCCGGTGTCGATCACGTCGATCTGTAGCAGCTCGGCCTCGGCCAGCAGCCGGCAGACCACACGCACGCCGCCGCGCTCGGTGAACTTGATCGCGTTG
>CBFGLP010001534.1:0-5613 GCA_965649595.1 uncultured Myxococcales bacterium
CGCCGGCCTTCCCGGTGTACTCGCCGATCGCGTTGTCGGGCAGGTTCTTGCTGCCCTGCAACATCATGTGCTCGAAGACGTGCGCGAACCCGGTCCGGCCAGCCTTCTCGTCGCGCGAGCCGACGTCGTAGGTGATGTTGATCGAGAACGCGGGGGTCGAGTGGTCCTCGACGACATAGACCCGCAGCCCGTTGTCGAGGGTGAAGCTCTGGACATTCATGTCGATGTCGAGCTTGGTCGGCTTGGCGGCCTCGACCGGCAGCGGGGCGGTCAAGGTGGCCGCGAGCGGCAGCACCAGGGCGCTGGCGAGGGCCAGGCGCAGCAGGTGAGAAGGGCGTCGCGTGGTCATAGGTGGTTGCTCCTCGTTACGGGGCGCACCCTAGCAGGCGGTGGGCCGGCGCGTCAGGGGCTCACTGGACCACCCACCGTGGATGCACGGCCGCACCAACGCCAGCAGGTAATGGCGTCGTGCGATGCCTCATGGCCACCCTGTCGTTCGGGCCGTGCACTTCACGGCCCCGACTCGCTCAGAACAGCACGACCGGATCGCTGGGGTCCTCATCGTCACCGATCGCTTCGGTGTGACCGAGGCCGAGCTGGCCCTGATCGTTGGCGCCCCAGCAGACGACCTCGTCCGTGACCAAGCGTGCGCAGCTGAAGCCCCAGCCGACATCGACCTCGAGCGCAGGAGTGTCGAGCTGGACCGGGCCATGCGTGCTGGGAAAGTCCAAGGTCTCGGCTCCCGGTACGCCGAGGTGGGGCCCAGCAATGCCCCAGCAGATCACCTCTTGGTCATCGAGCAGCGCGCACGAGTGGGCTGGACCGACCGAGACTGCGCTCGCCTGTCCACCGAGCGAGAGCGGAGGGATGGCTGAGGGGAGCTCGTCGTCACCGACCGTGATGCCGCCCTGACCAACCCTGTCCCACTCTCCCCAACACTGGATATCGCCGGTCGAGTAGAGGGTGCAGCCGTGGAGCTGGCTGCTCTCGATGTCCACGATCTCGGTCGCGGGTGGGAGCCCGAGGGGGATTGGCGAGTGCGCAGGGCTCGGGGACACGATGAAATCCATCGTGTGGCCGTAGCCGAACTGCCCGACGTTGTTGGCTCCCCAGCAGCGTAGATCACCGCTCTCGAGCAGCGCACAGGCACCGCTCGCCCGCGCTCGGCTCGAGACGTCGACCACGGGGCTCCCGAGTGGGAGCGTAGCGACCGAAGCCGGCAGCTCGTCATCGCCGATGTAGTTCCCGTTGTAGGTCTTGGGGATCCCGTAGCCGTGGTTGTTACCCCAGCAACGGAGGTTGCCGTCGTCGAGCAGCGCGCAGGAGTTGTTGTTGCCGGCGAACACCGCCACCGCCGTGCCCCCCACCGCGACGTCGCCCACCGAGAGTGGGTCGGTGATCGTGCCGGTGGTGCCGTACCCGCACTGACCGAAGTTCGTCACGCCCCAGCAACGGACGCCGCCATCTTCGGTCAGCACGAGCTTGTGGTTGGTGCCGATCGCGACCTGCACGATCGGCTCGTCGAGCACGAGCAGCGGAGTCTCGCTCGGGAATTCGTCATCACCGATGAAGCGGCCCCAGCAACGCAGCGCGCCGCCTTCGACGATCACGCAGGCTTCACTGTCCCCGGCGTACAGACTGGACAGCCCCGTCGCGGTGCAATCGAGCTCGCAGCCATCCTGCGCGATCGCATTGCCGTCATCGCAAGTCTCGAGTCCCTGTACGACCCCGTCACCGCACTCGACGACGCTGCAAGCACCCGCGACGCAGGCGAGCTCTGCATCGCAGCTTCCCGGCGTGTCGTCGCAGGCGCAGCCGAGCTCGGTGCAGGCCCCTTCGTCGGTCGACTCTTCGCCGGTCGACTCTTCGCCGGTCGAGTCCTCGCTGGTCGACTCCTCGCTGGCCGAGTCCTCGCTGGCCGACTCCTCGCTGGTCGAGTCCGTCGAGCCGTCGGTACCGGCGCTCTCGCAAGTCCCCTGATTGCACTCGAGCCCATCGAAGCAGAGGTTGTCTACACACTCGCAGCCGAGCGTCCCCGGCTGACACGTGGCTTCATCGTCGTTCCCGCTCTCGCTGCCGCTCTCGTCCGACGCATTCTCATCGTCGGTGGCCGGCGGCACACAAGCCGCGATCAGGAATGGGAGCACCAACAGTCGGTGAATTCTCATCGCGCCACTCTAACGGCTGGGGCCCGCGAGCTGCGAGCAGCGCTTGCCGGCGGCCCCGGTCCCGAGGCTCCCTGGAAGCTTGCGAACGCGCGCATTCGAGCCAGCAAATCGCTTGAGGCCGTGTCGACGGCTGGGCTAGAGTGCACGACAATGTCGAGAGTCGCGAGAAGACAAAGCCTCAGGCGCACCCGCGGCTTTCAGGATCACTACGAAGAGCAGATCCTCGGCAGGGCGTTCGCGGGCACGAGCTATCTGGGCCTGCGCGCACCGGTGCCGACCAGTCAAGGCGTCAGCGCCACCGCGAGCACGCAAGGGCTGCCGCCGGTCCCGACGCTGATCGCGTCGACGAAGTCCTTGCTCCCCTACTCGTCTGGCACCGGCAACGATAAGTTCACGCAGCTGACCCCCATCGATCGCATGGCGACGCGCTACGCGATTCCGGTGGTCGACCCCGGCTTCGGCACGGTGTTCACGTGGGGCGTGCAGGTGACGGTCGGCTATCCGGAGGGGGCCACGTTCACGATCAATGGCGAGATGCCGGAGCCGCTGCATCCGCCCTACGAAATGGCCGACGGCTGGTACGCGGCCCGCTATGCGCTCGAGCCGGGGATGTACGTGCTGGAGGCGAGCGAGCCCGTCGGCGTGGTGCTCGGCGGGACCTCGTTCGGGCTCGGCGGCGGGCTTCAGCCCTGAGCGACGTAGACCGCGTCAGCTCGTGCCGACCGTAGTGCCGGCCGCCGGCACTGCGGCGCATGTCCATCGACAACTAGCCCGACACGAGGGAGTTACGCATCAGCGCCGCGTCGTCGATGCCCCGCTGCCACTCGAGCAGCTCGGCCAGGCGATGCGCCTCATCGATGTATCGGCGGGCTTCGTCGAGCCGGTTGGCGGCTTTGCGCAGGCCCGCGCGATCGAGCAGGACCTCGGCGCTGGTCCTGCGATCACCGAGCTTGCGAGCGGCCTCGAGCGCGCGACCGAGGTGTTGATCCGCGAGCATCACCTGACCGAGGCCTTGCAGCAGTCGGCCCATGAAGTGGTTGGTGCGCATCAGGCCGAGGTCCTCGCGGCGTCGCTCGGCTTGGAAGAGCGCGTGCTCGGCCCACGTCCGAGCGGTCCGCTGATCCCCGGCGCGCAGGTGCAGCTCGGCGAGGGTCAACAGATAGCGCCAGATCGACACGTCGACGTCGGCCCGCGGCCCGTCGCCGAGCGTGACCATGTCGAGGCCTTCGCTCAGCTCGGCGAGCGCCCGGCTGCTCTTGCCGAGCTGCTCGAGCGCCTTGCCGAGATCGGCGTAGAGCTCGAGCAGCGCTTGCCGCCGGCCTTGGGCGATCAGCGGCCCCAGGGCGCGCTGGAAGGCAGCGACCGCGCCCGTCCAGTCGCGCACCCGCGCGAGGCAGCGACCGAGCGCTCGCTGTAGCTCGGACTCGGTCGTCGGTGGGTGCTGGTCTTCGAGCAGCGTCCGCAGGGTTGCGATCGCCTCGTCGACGCGGTCGGTGAAGCAGAAGGGATCGACCAGCTCGGCGATCAGGTTGGCTTCGTGTAGCTGGCGATCGCCGACGGGCAGCCGCCGCGCGGCCTTGAGCGCGGTCCGGAGCAGGCGGACGGCCTTGGGGTCGTCGAAGCTCGCGACCGCGGCGAGGGCCGCCTCGCGCAGGGCCTCGATCAGCTCGACCGTGGCAACCCGGGCGGCCGCGTCGTCGACCCGGCTCGGCTGGGCGCGCAGCAGGTAGAGCGCCCGCACCGTGGACGAGCCCTGCGCTTGCGCGGTCCGGAGCGCGGCCTCGCGATGCAGGTGGCGCGAGCGCTGACGCTCGAGCGAGACGAGCACCGTCTCGCGGACGCGGCGGCTGCGAAACGCCCACTCGCTCTTGCCGACCGGCGTCATTAGGCCGGCTTGTTGCAGGCTGATCAGGTGCTTGCTGAGCTCGCTAGGCGACACCGAGAGATCGACCGTGTCGACGCTGCACAGCTCGTCGAGGTCGGCGAGCTCGAACCGCTCGCCGAGCACGGACGCGAGCTCGAGCACCTGTCGCTCGGGCGCCGCGAGCCGACCGATCCAGCCCGCGATCGCGCTGTCGAGGTCGAGCCGAGCGCCAGCGGCTGGCAAGCATCGCAGCACCAGCTCGAGCTCGTAGGGGGTCAGCGGAGCGTGGCTGGCCAGCCGCCGCGGCAAGCTCGAGCGCTCATGACTGACGCTCGCGGCCCAGGCCTCGACCTCGTTGGCGTCGAGGGCGGGTAGCTCGACGACGGGGCACGCGAGCCAGTCACGCTGCTGCTCGCTGGTCCCGATCAACACCAAGACCGGGTGCTCGGCCGTTGCGCGCACGAGCATCTGGACGACTCGACGCGAAGGCGCGTCCCAGCGATCGACGTCATCGAACACCAGCAGGAGCGGCGCGCTGCGGCTGCCCTCGAGCAGCGCTTGAACGGCGGAGGTGAAGCACTCGCGTCGACGGACCGCGTACTCGACAGTGTCCGAGTTGACGCCCAACCCGTACAGCTCGGCGAGCCCGGGCAGCGCCTCGTACGACAGGCCCGCCAAGCTGGCCGCACGATGCAGGTCGGCGAGCCCGAGCGAGCGCTGGTCGAGCTGCAAGAGCTTGGTGACCACGCCGCGAATCGGCTCGAGTGCCGTCATCGCGCCGGTCGGCTCGCAACCCGCCGCGAGCACCCGCCAGCCCTTCAGCCCGGACGGGCTGACGAAGTCCTGTGCCTCGGCGAGCCCCGCGATCTCGTCGAGCACCCGAGTCTTGCCCGCTCCGCTGACCCCCGCGATCACCTGCGCGAACAAGCCGGGCCTGGGGTTGGCGAGCCGGCTCTGCGCGACCTCGAGCAGGGCGTTGGCGGCGTCGCCCGCGAGCCGCTGCGGCAACGCTCGCAGCAGCACCTCGGCCGTGGCCTCGCCGGTGACCTGACGCAGCGCCCGAGTCGAGCGTGGGGTTGGTCGACGCTGGCCTGACGCGGGCAGCCGCTGATCCGGTGAGGGTGCGCCGCAGCTGGCACAGAAGCGATCATTGCTGCGCATCCGCTCGCCGCACTTTCGGCAGTGGATCTCGGACGCGTTGCCGCGCCGCGCCGCCGAGAGCAGCGCGTCGCGGAACTCCGCCGCCGACGCGAAGCGACGCTCTCGCTCCTTGGCCAGCGCCGTGAGGCAGACCTCTTCGAGCGGATCGACCTCGACCTTCAGGACCTCGCTCGGAGGTTTCGGCTGCTCGTGGATGTGGCGGTGCAGGATCTCGACGGCGACGCTCGACTCGAAGGGCGGGTGGCCCGTCATCATCTGGTAGAGGATCACGCCGACCGCGTAGAGGTCCGAGCGCTGATCGAGCTTGAGCCCGCAGGCCTGCTCCGGCGACATGTACTCGGGCGTGCCGCAGACGACCCCCTGGCTGGTCAAGCCAGGCCGCGCGACGCTGGTCGGCGAGTCGTCCATCAGCTTGGCGAT
>CBFGLP010001535.1:0-7461 GCA_965649595.1 uncultured Myxococcales bacterium
CACGCCCTGCGCTCGCGCTCGCGGTCTGAGCTGACGCGCGCCATTGCGCGGGGACCCGTGGCACACTCGCCGCGTGCCCTTGGCGGCCAAGCACTTCGATCTGATCGTCGGCCTCGACGTCCACATCGTGCAGCCGCCCGGGCCGGTGCCACCGACACCAATCCCGCACCCGCACGTCGGGATGGTGTTCGATCCCTTCGATTGGATCCCGCTGATCGGCTCGACCGTCACGGTCAACGGCCTCCCGCGCGCCCAGGCAGGCAGCGCGGGCCTGATCTTGCCCACGCACATTCCGATCGGCGGCGTGTTCATCAAGCCGCCGGGCAACGAGAACGAAGTGCTGATGGGCAGCTCGACCGTCGTCGTCGAGGACGAGCCCTTTTCGTACATGGCGCTGCCCGTGCTCGCGTGCGCGGACATTGGCATGCCGCCGCCCCTGCGCCCGCCCAAGCCCGATGACGGCGCCGACGGACCCGGGAAGAAGCCCAAGGCCAGCAAGACCAAGGGCCCGCCGATTGGCTTGATGCTGCCGGCTGCGGTCGTCCTGCCGATCCCGATCGGCAAGCCCGTGATGGTCGGCGGCGCGCCGACGATCTCGATGCTCGCGCTCGGGGGCCGGATGGCCTTCGCCGCGCTCGGGGCCGGCTTCAAGGGCCTGCGCAAGCTGCAAAAGCAGAGCGAGCGGGCCAAGAACATCTCGGCCAAGCTCCACCGCAAGGCGTCCAAGTACATGGACGCGCTCGGGATCTCTCCTTCGGCCCGTCACAAGGTCCACAACGCGATCTGCACCGTCACTGGGCACCCGGTCGATGTCGCCACGGGAAAGGTGTTCACCGACGCCGTGGATCTCGACATCCCCGGGCCGCTGCCGCTTTGCTTCGAGCGAACCTGGTATTCGACGTCCACCTATTCGGGTCCGCTCGGGCACGGCTGGCACCACAACCTCGACTTTGCGCTGATCGAAGGTGCGGACGTCGTCGCGCTGCGGCTGGCCGACGGGCGCTTCTTGGCGGCCCCGCGCCTGCGCGTGGGAGAGAGTTTCTTCGAGCGGGCCGAGAAGCTCACGCTCGAGCGGGACGCTCGCGGCTATCGCCTGCGGCTCGCCGACGGGGTCGTGTTCGGGTTCTCCCTCGCGGCCGAGGGCGTGGCCAGCCCGCTCGCGTTCGTCGAGGACCCCGCGGGGAATCGGATCCAGCTGCGCTATCGCGAGGGCGTGAGACTGAGCGAGATCGTCGACAGCGGCGGCCGACGCTTTGCGGTGGTTTGTGACGATGTCGGACGGATCGTCGAGATCCGCGGTCCGCACCCCGAGCAGGACACGATCGTCACCTACGTTCGCTATTCGTACGATCGCAGCGGCGACCTCGTCGAGGCGCACGACGCCCTCGGGCAGGCGGCGCGCTACCGCTATGTTCAGCACCTGCTCGTGCAGGAGACCGATCGTGCGGGGCTGAGCTTCTATTTCGAGTGGGACAACGGGATCGGGCCCGAGCGGGCTCCGAGCGAGGCGGTCGCGAGCCCGGCGAGCGGACGCTGCATTCGAACCTGGGGCGACGGAGGAATCCACGATCATCGGCTCGCTTGGGCCGGTGATCAGGTGACCGTCACCAACGGGCTCGGGCATACGGTCGTCTGCCGAATCACCGATGATGGGCTGGTCGATCGTACAGTCGATCCGCTCGGCAACGTCTCGACGATCGAGCGCAACGAATGGCGCGAGGTGATCGCCACCGTCGATCCGCTCGGACGCCGGACTCGCTTCGTGCGGGACGCTCGGGGCAACCCGGTCCAGATCGTCCAGCCCGACGGCGGGACCCAGGTCTTCTCCTATGATGACCGCGATCGGCCAATTCGGGCCGTCGATGTGCTCGGCAATTGGTGGCAGTGGCGCTGGGACGAGCGAGGGCTGCTCGTCGAGCTCGCTGGTCCCGAGCAGCGCACCCGCTGGGTCTGGCAGGGTTCACGGCTGGCCGCGCGGGTCGAGGCGAACGGGACGCTCCGATTCGAGTACGACGAATCGGGTAATCCCGTCCGTTTGTTGGTAGGCGAGCGAGCTACGCTCGAGACTCGCCATGATCGGCTCGGACGCATCATCGCCGAGCGGGGCGCTGGCGGTGCCCAGCGGGTCGTACGACGGGACCTGCTCGGCCGCCCGATCGCAGTGCAGGAGCCCGATGGCAACCTGCGCGAGGCCGAGTACGACCCGGAGGGCCGGGTCATCCGCGAGCGCGACCGGATCGGCGAGAGTCGCTATCGCTGGGCGGGCATGGGCAGGCTCGTGGAGCGGCAGACCGCCGACGGCAACGTGCAGCGCTTCTCCTACGACGGTGAGGAGCGGCTGGTCGAGCTCGTCAATGAATTGGGCCATCGGCACCGCTTCGAGCTCGACGCGCGAGGTGACGTCGTCGCCGAGATCGGCTTCGACGGGGGGCGCACCATTTATGAGCGCGATGCCTATGGTCGCGTAACTGGGCTGACGAGCCCGAGCGGGCGCAAGCGGACGCATCGCTGGAATCCATCGGGTCAGCTCGCCGCGGTCGAGACCCAAGACGGGACCAAGATCGAGTTTGCGTATCGTGCCGACGGCGCGCTGATCTCTGCCCGAAACCCGACCTGCACCGTGCGGATCGAGCGAGATCAGCGGGGCAGGGTGGTCCGGGAGTGGCAGAATGAGCACTGGGTCAGCTCGGAGCTCGACCGGGGCGGTCGACGCTCGCGCATGCGCTCGAGCTTTGGTGCGGATCTGCAGATTGGCCGCTCGCCCTCGGGCGCGTGGATGGGCATGCGCTATCGCGACGCCCACGATCCCGAGAGCCGGGAGCTCTGGCGGGTGGACGTGCAGCGCGACGTGGTCGGCCGCGAGGTCGACCGCATGCTCCTCGGCGGGGTGCGCAGCCGCTGGGGCTTCGACGTCGCGGGGCGGCCCTTTCAGCATCAGCTCTGGGACGGGCGGGCCGTCGCCCGAGACCGTCGCTACTCCTGGGAGGTTCGCTCGCGGATTCGGCAGATCGCCGAGTCGCCTGACGAGGTGATCGAATATGGGCATGATCCGCGCGGCATCTTGAGCTGGGCGCGGCGCTCGAACGGCGAGACGCAATGGCGGGTGCCCGATCCGGTCGGGAACCTGTATCGATCGCAAGACCTGCAAGACCGTCGATATGGGCCAATGGGGAACCTGCTCGAGGCGCGGGATCCTCGAAGCGGTGAGCGCACCCGCTATGAATGGGATGATGACGGCCAGCTCGTGCGGCGCGAGGACTCGGACGGCGGGGTGTGGAAGTACCGCTGGAACGACCTCGGGCAGCTCGTCGCGGTCGAGCGACCGGACGGGGACCTGGTCGAGTTTGGCTATGACGCGTTCTCGCGGCGAATGTGGAAGCGGTGCGAGGGGCAGATTACGCGGTGGGTGTGGGACGGGGACGTGATCCTGCACGAGTGGCGCGAGACCGACGGGGTGCCGGTGCGGGGGAAGTCGCCGCGCAATACCGTAACAGACGAGGAGGAAGACGCGACCGGGTTCGTGCTGCCCGCGTTCGTGCCGGATCCGGCGCGGGCGGTGATCGGGGACGACGAGGAGACGGGGTATGTCGAGCCGGCGTTCGTGAATCCGCGGGCGAAGGGGGAGGCGAATATTGGGGAGTTCTTGCGGCCGGCACCGCGGGGGTTGGTGACGTGGCTGTTCGAGCCGGATCGGTTCGCGCCGATCGCTAGGATCGTGGGGGCGGTGGCGCTGTCGGTGGTCGCGGACCACCTGGGCACGCCGCTTGCGATGCTCGACGGGCAGGGTCGCGAGGTTTGGGGGGCGCGGTATGAGGTGGATGGTGGGGTCGAGGAGGAGCGGGGGGAGGAGGGGGCGTGTCCGTTTCGGTTTCCGGGGCAGTATGCGGACGCGGAGACGGGGCTTTATTATAATCTGTTTCGGTATTATGATCCGAATGCCGGCTTATATACATCGATCGACCCACTGGGGCTCGCCGGCGGAAGTGCGCGTTTCAGCTATGTGGGTGATCCGCTGGTGTCTCTGGATCCGTTCGGCCTCGTCCCCAGCGGCCCATATACTACTTGTGCTCAGCTGTTCAGCTCGAGGATCTTGGATGTTGGTACATTTTACAACGTAGCCGGCGTTCCCGTTCGTGGGTATAGCATCGCCAATCGAGCGGGAGGCGCTACGTGGGTTTTTGATGATCTTCTCTGGTCCGAGCAGTCATTGCAGGTGATAGGACGACGCCATCCGTCTCAGCAGTCGTTGCACTTGGGGGGCGTTCATGGGACAGTGGACGGACGCATCGAGGTAGGACTCGACCACAAGGCGATGGTCGGTGAAGATGTGTGGAACTTGCACGTGTTTCGCGAGCTTTCCCCCTGGTCTCCGTATGCTAAGAATGTCCGCCCCGTGAGTCTCAGCGATGTCGTTGTACAGCAGGACTTCGCAAAGTTAGATACCCTCATAAATGGCCCGGGCCAGGTTGTCTGTGCTTGGTGCTTTAGCGAGCGATCCATCGCAGTGCAGCACGCACTCGCGGGTACTCTCATCTAGGCCGCTAGCATCACACCTCCACTGGGACATAGAGACCGGAACGTCATGGGTTACGCGCCAGATCTTCTACCTTACGATCCCTCCAGTTTCATCCCCAGTCAGGGGGTCCCTCTCCATCCGACTATGTCGCCTCCGCATGGTCGGCTCCCCCTGCCGTTCAAAGCCCCTGAGGTTCGTTTGGACCGGCCTCAGCTCTGTGTGGGATGGTTGGATTCGCGGTTTGGCTTTCCTACTCGAGCACCTGACGATGAGTTGGTCGCGCGACTCTGGCGCATCGCAGCCTACTCGGTGAGGCCAATGCGCGGATCTCATAGCTGCGAGTTTTGCAGTCAGCGCGCGCTATATAAAGAGATTTCTGCCGGTGCGTTTGTTAGCGTGGGGCACGCCGAGCTCGTCGTGACGGATGGGCTCGTGTGGTACGTTGCGCCAAATATGGTGGCTCACTATGTGGAAGCCCATGGCTATGATCCTCCCGAGGGGTTTCGACGTGCGGTGTTGGAAGGGCCGGAGCCATTCTCGCTAGAATATGAGCGGACTCTGGCGAGGTACACCGAGGGGGCCGGAATTCATCCGGCGTTTCGGAGGGTTGGTGCGGGGCCACCCAGGTTTATGTGAAAAGCATCGACAAGGTATGTCAAACGCTTGCCGCTGGCACCCAATGTTTTCGGTGAGCGGTGAACCATCATAATCGCACGCTGTTGACATCTCCCCATCATGAACTATATCATTGAAGATGCCTGAGAACCCATCGATGACCCGCGAGCAGATCGACGCGCTCGCCACCCAAATCGCCGATCTCTCCCTGCGCATCGATGTCGCCAAACACTCTTTGCTGACCCATCTGCGCCAATTCGACGCCCACGAAGGTTGGGCCGGCTCAGGCTTCATCTCGACCGCCGCCTGGCTGGCCTGGCGGATCGACATTGGCTCCGCAGCCGCCCGCGAGCACGTCCGCGTGGCTCGAGCGCTCGGCTCGTTGCCACACGTCGACGCTGCATTCGCGGCCGGTAAGCTCAGCTACTCCAAGGTTCGCGCCATCACTCGGGCAGCGACACCCGAGATCGAGCAGGATTTTCTCGATGTAGCGATGCACGCGACGGCCTCGCAGATCGAGCGGCTCGCCGCGGCATATCGGCGCACGCGGGTAGATCCGAGCCAGCCGGCCCAGGACCTTCGCCGATTTGTCCGTCGGGCGGACACCGCGAGCGGGATGGTGAGGATCGAGGTCCAACTGCCGCCCGAGCAGGCGAACGTGGTATGGGAGGCAATGTCGGCGGCCCTTGACACTGGCCGGCACCAGGAGCTGGGCTCCACTTCGGAGACGGGTGCTTCCGCGGAGACGGACACTGGTGCCGGACCGCGTGCTTCCGCAGAAGCGTCGAGTGACGTCGTCGATCCGGTCGTCCTACAAGCCGAGCATGCAGACGCGCTCGTCAGCGTCGCGCAGGCCTACCTCCAACATGACGAGCCTCGCACCCTCGGAAGCGGCTACGAACTCGTCATCATGACGACGAAGGACCAACTCGAGCATGGCCCCGGCGGCGTGGGAGGATACTTGCGCGACGGCACGCCGGTTCCGCATCACGTCGCCCGCATGCTCGCCTGCGATTGCACGCGCGTGAACGTCGACACCAGCGAGTCCGGTGAGATCCTCGATGTCGGCCGCGCGAGGCGAACCATTCCATCCGCGATCGGCCGCGCGCTATGGGTGCGGGATGGCGGCTGCCGAGTCCCCGGCTGCGGCCGCAGGCACCACCTGCACGGCCACCACATAGAGGCGTGGGTGGACGGCGGCGAGACCTCTACGTCGAACTTGGTCTTGCTCTGCCCGACCCATCACACGCTCGTGCACGAGGGCGAGCTCTTCGTGGATGTGCACGAGGGTAAGATCGAATTCCGAACCGCCAATGGCACGCAGATCCTCCCGGCCCCGGAGCGCAGCGCCGATCTCGAATCGCTCGATCACTGGCTGCGCTCCGTCGAGCCCGGCTTTGACCGCAACGGTACCCCGCTGTGGGATGGCTCGCGTTTCGATCTCGACGAGGTCATGAGCTGGATGCTAATCTCTCAAAGTTAGTGAAGATACCAGCGGAGCCGATCCAAATACTCCCCGATCTCGCTGCTCCCCGTCGCCTTCTTCCCCGCTTCGATCACTGCATGAATCACCCCACACAAACGCGGCGCTTCGTTCGTCTCCGGGCTCCATCGCTCGAATCCCACCCTCCGACCCTCACTATCGAGCATCCGAACATCGATCGAGATCCCATCCCGGCCTTCTTCGAGCCCCGGCACCGGATCTCGCTGCTCCTGCAGCAGCTCGAGGTGCGCGAGCACCCACACCTCATCGTGCAGCACCATCTCCTCGCGGAGCGGGTGGAGTTGCGGCAGATGCTCGAGATCGAGGCCAGCGGCCAGCCGCGCCGTGATTGGCCGGAGGTGGTCATAGACGTTGCCCCGCTCGATGGCAATCTGCATCCCCAATGAGCCAGGTTCGGCGCGTTGAGTCACCCGCAGCACTGATGGCGCGTGAAAGGCAGGCAAACAGGTCAATTCGAAGAATGGTGGCTCCGGACCGTCGCAACCGAGCAGTGCTCGAACGAGGGCCGGACCATACGTGGGGCACATATCGACAGTCAGTCCGTGCGCCCGGAGCTGACCAACGAGTTCGAACGCTTCGACTCGTTGACGTTGCGCGAGGATGGTGACCGGGCAGAGGTCCAACGCGAGCTCGAGATCGTGGAAATGCACCGCGCCGAGCTCCGGAACGAGCAGGCGCAGTGCGAAGATTTGCTCGTCCGAGGGGTAGACCGGTGCCCGGGTGAAGACCGCGTATGTCGGAGCGTCTCGGCTCATTTCTTCTTCTTGGCAGCAGGCTTCTTCTTGGCAGCGACCTTCTTCTTGGCGGCAGGCTTCTTCTTGGCGGC
>CBFGLP010001536.1:0-2829 GCA_965649595.1 uncultured Myxococcales bacterium
CTCGCGCGTCGCTCGGGGCCGGCGACGCACCGTCGAGCCGCCCGAGCTGCGCCAGCACGCGCACCTGTGGGAGCGCGAGACCCCGGCCTCGATCCTGCTGGTTGGTGGACCCGGCGTTGGCAAGACCACCTGGGTCGAGACCCTCGCCCGCCAGTTCGCCCGCCAGCGCAAGGGCTCGCGCACGAGCCCGCGGATCTGGTCGACCTCGGCCGATCGGATCATCGCCGGGATGATGTACCTCGGGCAGTGGGAGCAGCGCTGCCTCGACATGATCCACGAGCTCTCGAACGAGGGCGACTATCTCTACGTCGGCCAGCTCCCGCCGCTGCTCGACGTCCGCACCGCTCGCAGCTCGATCGCCGACTTCCTGCTGCCCGCGATCGAGGCCGAGGAGATCAGCCTGATCGCCGAGTGCCACCCGCACGAGTACGAGCAGCTCAAGACCAAGGCCCCGCGCCTGCTCAGCTGCTTCCACACGATCATGATCCCCGAGACGCCCGCGGTCGCGATGCCCGGCCTGCTGCGCGCCTATCAAGCCCGCGTCAACCCGGCGCTGGGCCTGCGGCCCGAGGCCCTGCGCCGGCTCGTCCAGCACCTCGAGCTGTTTCGCCGCGACACCTGCTTTCCGGGCAAGGGCTTTCGCCTGATCGACTGGCTCAACCAAGAGCAGGGCCACGACGAGACACTCGCGCTGGCCCGTCGCGCCGCTCGCAAGCATGACGCGGACGAGCAGCCGACCAGCGAGGCCGCCGAGACCCAAACCGACAGTCCGAGCGAGGACACACCCGAGCCCGACGCCGACCTGCCCGAGGCGATCAGCGTCGGCCCCGAGCAGGTCCGTCAGCTCGGCGCAGCCGAGGCCTCGGCCGCGTTCTCGCGCTACACCGGCCTGCCGCTCGAGCTGATCAGCGAGGACACGGTCGCCGGGCCAGATCTGATCACCGAGCGGCTGCGCGCCGGTGTGATCGGCCAAGATCGTGCCTGCGCGACCGCGGCTCGGGTGCTCGCCCGCTTCAAGGCCGGGCTCAACGATCCCGACCGCCCCGTCGGCAGCCTGTTCTTCGTCGGTCCGACCGGCGTCGGCAAGACCGAGCTGGCCAAGCAGCTCGCCAGCTACATGTTCGGCGCCAACCAGCGGATGATCCGGCTCGACATGTCCGAGTACATGTTGCCTGGCTCGTCGCAGCGCTTGCTCGCGGTCGGGCCCGGCGTCCAGAGCCTGGCCGAGCGGGTCCGCCAGCAGCCGCTCTCGCTGATCCTGCTCGACGAGATCGAAAAAGCCCACGCCGAGGTGTTCGACCTCTTGCTCGCGGTGCTCGGCGAGGGTCGGATGACCGACGAGGGCGGCTCGCTGGTCGACTTCCGCATGACCTTGATCGTCATGACCTCCAACCTCGGCGTCAGCGAGCGCGGCCCGGCCGGGTTCGGCTCGCTCGACGATGACGCGGCCGCGCGCAGCTTCGACGCCGCCGTCCGCCGCCACTTTCGACCCGAGTTCTTCAACCGCATCGACTTCGTGGTCCCGTTCCGCAACCTCGCGCCCGAGGACATCCGCCGGATCGTCGACCTCGAGCTGCAGCACATGCAGGCTCGCACCGGCCTCGCCCGCCGCTCGCTGACCCTCGACGTCAGCGCCGAGGCCCGCGCGACCCTGGCCGAGTGGGGCTGGCACCCGACCCGCGGCGCCCGACCGCTCAAGCGCGTGCTCGAAGAGCAGGTCATGGCCCCGCTGGCGGTCCTGCTCGCCCAGCGCCCGACCCTGCGCGAGCGCAGCATCCCCGTGCGGGGCGCAGGCGAGGACACGGGCGGCAACCCGCTCGCGCTCACGCTGCCAGCCGAGCGCCCGAGCGTCGCTCGCTGACCCGCTCCGGACGGCTAAGGCATACTCGCCCCGCCGTGCACCGCTTCGCCTCGACTGTCTTCACCTGCTCGCTCTTCCTGCCCCTGCTCGCCTGCAACGACGAGCCGTCCAACGATGACGAAGCCGACGCGGACACCGAGACCGGTGAGCCGCTCAGCTGCCTCGACACCGACCCCGCCGGCGAGGACATCATCATCAACTCCGACGACGACATCGCGACCTTGGCCCTCGCCGGCTGCGTGCCCGGCAAGCTGCTGATCAGCGGCGGAGGCGTGACCAACATCTCCGGCCTGTCCACGCTGACCGAGGTCGGCACGCTCGAGATCCGCTACAACCCGATGCTCACCTCGCTGGCCGGCATCGAGCAGCTCGAGCGGATCGGTCGGCTGATCATCGTCGGCAACAGCATGCTCACCACGCTGCCCGAGTTCGGCGCGCTCACCCGGGTCGACGGCATCACCGTGACCGGCAACGCCGCGCTGACCTCGCTCGGCAGCTTCCCCAACATCACCACGATCGAGCGGCTCGAGCTCGGAGACAACGCCGCGCTCGCTCAGATCGACGGATTGTCGACCCTGACCAGCTTGACCGGAGATCTGCAGCTGACCAGCAATCAGCTCTTCGTCGACTTCAGCCCGCTCGCTGGCGTGACCTCGGTCGGGGGCAACCTGACGATCGAGGACAACCCCGTGCTCGCGGACCTCGGCCTGATCGGGCTGACCAGCGTCGGCGAAGATCTCCGGATCATCAGCAACCTCGAGCTGTCCGAGTGCATCGTCGCCGACTTCGTGGCAGAGCTCGAAGTCGGCGGCGCGATCGTGACCAACGACAACAAAGTCGACCTCTGCGACTGAGAACGACGAGATGGTCTACATCTCCAAGGTCTACACCAAGTTCGGCGACGAGGGTCAGACGATGCTCGCCAACGGCGACACCGTGGCCAAGGACTCTCCCCGCGTGCGTGCCTA
>CBFGLP010001537.1:0-4432 GCA_965649595.1 uncultured Myxococcales bacterium
CGCGCGACCCCGCGGATCAGCGGGTCGTGACGCCAGCCATCGTCCTCGCCCGCGCTCGCATCCGAGGATCGCTCGTGCTCGTCCTCGTCCGGGGGAAGATCGGCGACCCGCAAGAAGGGCACCGCGGCCAGCTGGGCCGCGACGGCGCCGCTTTGGTCGTGCAGCGGAATCAGCAGGCGATCGACGTCGATCGACCGGTCCTCGCGCCGCGGCAGCGCCCCGATCACGCGAATGCCCGCGAACGCCATCAAGGGCGCGAGCGCGTCGAGCCGCAGCGCCGAGTCGTGGTTGCCCGCGATCAAGACGATGTCGAGCCGGGGCAGGCGTCGGCGCGCTTCGGCCAAGAACTCGTTGAGATCCTGGATCGCCGAGGCTGGCGGGTTCGCGGTCTCGAACACATCACCCGCGATCAGCAAGGCGTCGGCCCGGATCTCGACCAGCTCGTCGAGCAACCACGCCAAGAAGGCCTGGTGCTCGAGTCGGCGATCGCGACCGTGCAGCGTGTGCCCGAGGTGCCAGTCGCTGGTGTGTAGGAGCCGAAGCATGAGCCGCGACGCGGAGCCGCATGGTCCCGCGTTCGTCCGCGCCGTCCAGGTCGACCGACTCTGCCACGGCTCCCCACAGCTCGTGCGAGAGCTGGGGATAGCGAGTTTTCTAGTAATCACGAGCATTTGCACGCGACTATCCACATCTGCGCGGGGAGGATCCCCAAGCTGGGGACATCCGGCCCAAAAGCGGGCAAAAATGGCGCGATATGCAAAATCGCTGGCGTGGACTCCTCGGCTCGCTCTGCCCTCTCTTGATCGGAGCGATCTCCCTGACCGCCTGCAAGGGCAGCGGGTCTGACGACGAGGTCGCCAGCGACGACACCGCCAACGAGACGAGCGAGACGACCTCGACGAACGAGACCACCCAGAGCACCGAGTCCGACGCCGGCTCCGAGGAGACCGGCGATCCCTCGTGCAACACCGAGTCACCCGAGTCCCTGCGCGAGTGCGTCGAGGGATCCCGCTATCAGGCCGACCTCGAGTTCATCGCCCAACCTCGGACGCCTGGCTCGCCGCACTGGCAGGCGGTCCAGGACCTGTGCGCCGATCGCTTCGCCGACTACGGGTTCGAGGTCCAGCGCATGACCTACGGCAGCGGCGTCAACGTGATCGGGCGCAAGGCCGGCACCACATCACCGGACGAGGAGATCGTGATCGCCGCTCACTACGATCACATCGAGGCTTGCGCGGGCGCGGACGACAACGCGACCGGCACCGCCGCGGTGCTCGAGACGGCCCGCGTGCTCGCGCAGCGCACCTATCCGCGCACGCTGGTGGTCGCCTGCTGGGACGAGGAAGAAAGCGGCCTGACCGGCGCCGAGGCATTCGTCGCGCAGGCGGGCACCGAGAATCGCAACATTCTCTTCAATTACAATTTCGAGATGATCGGGTATTCGAATGATGGCCCGAATACGCAGACGGTCCCGTCGGGCTTGGATCTGCTGTTTCCCACCCAATACGCACAGCTCGAGAGCTGGCAATTCCGGGGTGATTGGATCGCGCTGATCGTCGACTTCGAGGGTCGGGAGCACGCCTCGCGCATGGCGGACCACGCGGCGGCGATCGGGCTGCCCTTCTTGTTGCTCGATCTGCAGCAGGGCATCGAGAACTCGCCCTTGCTGGCCGATCTCCGCCGCTCCGATCACGCCGCGTTCTGGGAGCAGGGCTACGCCGCGATGATGATCACTGACACGTCCGAGTTCCGCTACCAGGCCTATCACTGCGAGAACGGGCTCGAGGACACGGTCGACAAGCTCGACAACGGGTTTTCGACCAAGGTGATCCAGGCTACGGTGTCGGCCGCTGCCCAGTCGCTGGGCATGTGATCCACCCTCGCCGCGATGACCGATCCCAAGACCGCTGCCCTCGCCGAGCTGCTCGCCTCCGGAGCCGACCTCACCCCCGTCTTCAACCAAGCCCTCGGTGGCTTCGAGCGCTTGATCGGCATCACCTTCACCAAGGTCAGCGCCGATGAGGTCAGCGCCGACGTCCCGGTCACGCCGGCCCTCCACCAGCCCTACGGCATCATCCACGGCGGCGTGTACTCGGCGATCGCGGAGACCATCGCGAGCGTCGGCGCGGCCGTGAACGCGCTCGCCCACGGCCAGGCCACCGTCGGGCTCGAGAACACGACCTCGTTCTTGCGAGCCGTCCGCAGCGGCACCCTGCACGCGCGAGCGCTCCCGCAGCATCGCGGTCACCGGACGCAGATGTGGACCGTCGAGATCACCGACGACGAGGGCCGCCTGGTCAGCAGCGCGCGAGTCCGGATGTTGAGCCTCGAGGGCGGAGCGACGATCGCTGGCGAGGCCGTCGCGCTCAAAGACCGAGAGTAACGCTGGCTAGCGCTTGCGCAGCCCCATCAGCTGACCCGGCGGCTTGAACTCGGGCGCCGAGGGGCCCTCGGGCGCCGAGGGGCCCTCGGGCGTCTTGCATGCGCCCGGCGTCCCGGCCTCCTCGCACGCACAGCTCGAGCCGGTTCCACCACACGAGCCACGCAGCGGCTTGTTCGAGAAGATCACTCCAACAGCCATTCCGCCCATGAGGGCGGCGATGATCCCGACGGTCAAGAACACGGTGGTCATGCGAGTGCGGCCTCGTGGTCGACGCTGCGCAGAGCATACGCCTGCTCTTACCCCCCGCCAACTCGCGGGACCGGCGGTGGCTCAGGCGTCGTTGATGATCAAGAAGATCCGGTTGCCCGCGCTGTCGGTGACGGCGAGGTCCGGCGCGCCGTCGTTGTCGAGATCGACCGCGGTCAGGCTGTGCGGCTCGCCCTCGATCGCGATCGGTGGCTGCTGGGCGAAGCTGCCGAGGCCGTTGGACAAGAGCACGTCGACGCTGGCGGCGTTGCGACCGACGCCCGCGAGATCGAGATCGCCGTCGAGGTCGAGATCGACGCTGACGATCGTCTCGAGGCCGGCGGTGGTCGTCACCATGCCGCCCGGGTTGAAGCTGCCATCGCCAACCCCCCACAGCGTCGAGAGCGTGCTGTCTCCGAAGTTGCCGACGGCGATGTCCTCGTGGGTGTCACCGTTGAAGTCGCCGACGGCGATGCCGAACGGGCCGTCACCGGCAGGAAAATTCGTCGGCGCACTGAACGAGCCGGCACCGTTGCCGAGGATCACGCTCGCACCTCCGGCCGCCTCGGCGGCGACCACGATGTCGAGGTTGCCGTCCTCGTTGAAGTCACCAGCAGCGATCCCGAGCGGCTGGTCGGCGGTCGGGACTTGGATCGGATCGGCGAGCGAGGTCCCGGTGTTCATCAGCACGCTGACCCGCCCGGCGTCGACCTCGTGCGAGACCGCCACGTCGATGCGGCCGTCGCCGTTGAAGTCTCGCCCGATCACGAACACCGGGCTCTCGAGCACGAGCTTCGTGACCCCGAACGTGAAGCCGACCCCGGTGTTGATCAGCCCCGTGACCGAGCCGCCGCCGTAGTCCGAGGACGCGATGTCGGGCTGACCGTTGCCGTCGAAATCGGCGATCGCAACACCAACCGGACCGACGCCCACGGCGTACATGCTGCCGCCGGTGATGTCGCCGGTCCCGTCGCCGTAATGGACGATGACCGCGTTCGCGCCCTGCAGCGCGACCGCGAGATCGTTGTTGCCGTTGCCGTCGAAGTCGGCCGCGGCGATTCCCCACGGGCCTGCGCCGCTCGGGCGCGACTTGGCGAGCGCCGGGCACCAATCGCCGGGCGCCGGCCCGTTGCCGCAGCCCGGCAGGCCCGCGCCCGTATCACCATCGCCGGTCTCGCTCTCCTCCGTATCGCCGGTGGCCGTATCGTCGCTCTCGTCCGTGCCGCTCTCGTCCGTGCTGCTCTCGTCCGTGTCCGAGCCAGTGAGCGTGTAGCTGGACCCGGCCTCGTCGTCACTCGAGAGGCCGCCACTACAACCAAGGCCGAACACGACCAGTGAAACCGACGCGAGCTCGAGCCTCGTCGCGAACATTGCCGTGTTTGTAACACCATTCGCGCTGACCGAGCAGCACCCGAACGAGCGTCACGAAGTTGTCGCTCGCACGGCCGGAGTCGCTTCGTGATAGACCTAATCCATGCGCCAGGGGCAGCTTCGGACTGGATCGATGTGCACGGCCGCCGTCGTCTCGCTGGTTTGTGCCTGCGGCGGCGATGATGGCCGCGGTGAGACCTTCGCAGAAGGAATCTCGTCGCTCGACGAGGCCTCCGACTCGGGTCCCGAGGACGAGAGCGAGAGCGCCGAGGCCAGCAACGATAGCGTCGACACCTTCGATACCTTCGACGAGGGAGATGGCGACGGCGACACCGACGGTGATCCCTGCCAAGGCGGCATCGGGGACATCGTCGGCTTCATCTGGATCGCCAACTCGGGCGGTGTCGATCTTCGAGACGGTGCCCTCGCCCG
>CBFGLP010001538.1:0-1728 GCA_965649595.1 uncultured Myxococcales bacterium
CTGCACGGCGACCAACGAGAGGCCTACGCCCAAGAATGGTCCGAACATGGCCCCGAGCGCGGTTGGAGCGAGGGCCTCGCGATCGCGCAGGGCCTCGCGTATGCGCGGCCACCAGCGCCAGAGCGTGACGACCAGCGTGAAGCCGCCGACCCCGACGATCACCCGGATCTGGGTGGCCGCAAAGGGATCGTAGTCCTGCATGCCGAACTTGCTGAGCACGAGACCGCCGGCCTGACCGAGCGCGCCGCCGAACGCCAGCAGGACCCCACGCGTGTCGAAGTGCCAGCGCCTTGGCGAGAGCGAGCTCGTCGGATCGGGTGCGGGTCGCTGCACGATCGCCCAGCCGATCCCCGCGATCGTCAGGCCAATCCCGGCGAGCTCGCGTGGCTCGAGGGTCTCGCCCAAGAACGCGAGCCCGAGCAAGCTCGCCCACATCGGAGCCGAGGCCATGATCAGCGTGGCGAGCCGCGGCCCGATTAGCACGAAGGCCTTGAACAAGCAGAGATCGCCGATCACGAACCCGACCAAGCCCGACGCGCTCAGCCAGGTCCACGCGTGCGCGTCGGCGTCGAGCGGCAGCAATTGGCCGCGCGTGATCAGGCCCCAGAGCGAGAGCGGCACGAGGGCCATGACCAGACGGATCAGGTTGAGGCTCAGCGAGCCGATCCGCTTGCCGGCCACCTCGAAGGCCAGCGCGGTGATCACCCAGCATGATGCCGCGCCCAGAGCTGCGAGTTCGCCTGCGTGGTCGCCCACGGGCGGGAGGGTAGCCGTGCAGCGGCGGAGGCTCTACCGTCGAGCCGTGCCCGAACCCCGCGCCGCCGTCAACGCGATCGGCTCGCCGCTGCCTCGGCTGGCGCTGCTGGTCGGCGCGGGCACGGGCGCGCTGCTCTCGTCGGTAGTGATCGCTGCCTCGGTGCTGCTCGCCCCGGACGTGACCGCGACCTGCGAGCGGATCTGGATGCTGGTCGAGCGCAGCGGCGAGCGGATCGACGACCCCGAAGAGCGCGAGCTGTGCATCCGCGAGCTGGAGCGGCGCCGCGAGAGCCTCGGGCGCCTGCGATGGGCCCGGCTCGCGCGATGCATCGCGTCGGCCGAGTCCCTGTCCGAGGCGGGCGGCTGTCGGACGCGCTAGGCCCCCAACCCTCGATTGGCGACGAGTCGACCGAGCGGCTCTGGTACCATTCTCCGTCGATCCCGAGTCCGATCGATGCCCGAGTCCCTCGATCCCCTGCGCGCGGCGGCGCCCGAGTTCGCCGACCTCGAGGCCCAAAGAGCGCGAGCCGGGGTCGCCGCGGCTTTGTTTGGCAGCAGCGAGCCGGTCGAGCCAGTCCGGGTCGGTCGCTACCGGATCGACGGCCGCATCGGTGCCGGTGGGATGGGCGTGGTCTATCGCGCCCACGATCCCGATCTCGATCGCCCGGTCGCGGTCAAGCTGCTGCGCTCGGAGGCGACCGACGATCACAAGGCTCGCGCCCGGATGCTCCGCGAGGCTCGGGCGCTCGCCAAGCTCTCGCACCCCAACGTCATCACCGTATTCGACGTCGGGACCGTCGTTGGCGACGATGGCTCGGTGTTCGTCGCGATGGAGCTGGTCGCCGGCAAGGACCTGCGACGCTGGCTCGCGAGCGAGGGCAGCGACGCGCACTGGCGAGCGGTGCTGGACCGCTTCATCGCGGCCGGTCGCGGGCTCGAGGCAGCCCACCGAGCCGGGCTGATCCACCGCGA
>CBFGLP010001539.1:0-6317 GCA_965649595.1 uncultured Myxococcales bacterium
GTCGGCCCGGACGGGCCGAAGGGGTTCGACAAGTTCGATCGGGGTCCGCGGCCCGACGTGCGCTTCGCCGGGATGATGCAGTACGACGGCGACCTCCAGCTCCCGCGCCGCTTCCTGGTCGCGCCGCCGCAGATCCGCGACACGATGGGCGAGCTGCTCGCGAACGAAGGCGTCTGTCAGCTGGCGATCGCCGAGACCCACAAGTTCGGCCACGTCACCTACTTCTGGAACGGCAACCGCAGCGAGCCCTTCGATCCGGCCCGCGAGCGCTACGTCGAGGTCCACTCGGACCTCCAGCCGCTCGAGCAGCGCCCGTGGATGAAGGCCGCCGAGGTCACCGATCGCCTGCTCGTCGAGCTCGACGCGGCCGCCCGTGCGAGCCAGCCCTGGAAGCTCGTCCGGCTCAACTACGCCAACGGGGACATGGTCGGCCACACCGGCGATCTCCGCTCGACCATCCTCGCCGTCGAGGCCGTCGATCTCTGCCTCGCCCGCCTGGTCGTGGCCACCCGCGAGCGCGGGGGGGTGCTGTTGGTGACCGCCGACCACGGCAACGCCGATCAGATGCTCGATGGCTCGGGCGAGCAGCGGCGCGTGCGGACCAGCCACAGCCTCAACCCCGTTCCGCTGGCGATCTACGACCCGCGCGAGCGCGCAGGGGGTCCCTCGCTCCGCTCGCTCGAACGTCCCCCTGGGCTCGCCAACTTGGCCGCGACCGCGCTCGAGCTGCTCGGCTACACGCCGCCCGACGAGTACGAGCCGAGCCTGCTGGCAAGGTAGTTCCGGGTTTCGCTCCAGCCCCTCCCTTTGCTAAGGTTCGCCCGCCGCCATGACCTCGACGAAGTTCTCCCGGATCCTGCTCTCCGTGCTCCTGGCCAGCAGCGCCGCCAGCCTGACCGCCTGCAAGAAGGACGGTGGCGGTGGCAGGAAGGGCAAGTCCGAGCGCCTGCGCTGGGTCGATAAGCCGACCAACGGCACCACCGCCGACGAGGGCAAGACCATCAAGATCCCCGGCCTCGGCGTCGACTTCTACACGCCCGACGTGCTCTACGTGTACAAGGAGTGCGAAGAGGCCACGCACACCCCCGACGGCCCCGAGAAGGAGTGGATCCCCGTCATCACCTGCTCGAGCCCGACCGACCGCGGCGGTGACGAGGACGAGGAGGACGAGTTCGACGACGAGGAGGAGGAGGGCAGCACCCCCGTCGAGCTGACCTTCTACGTGACCCCCAAGGCCGACATGCTGATCAGCGAGCGGGCGGTCGAGAGCTACAAGCTCCAATACCAGAACGCCGGCTTCAAGGTCGCCGACATCACCTACCACGACGAGTACCTGGCCAAGCCGGGCCGGCGTGGCATCGAGGTGATCGTGCAGACGATCGACTCCGAGACCGGCTACCCCGACCGCGAGATTCGGCGCTTCATGTTCCCCAAGGACGACGTGCTCTTCATCGTGCACATCGACTACCCCTACGGCGACGACCGGAGCGGCATCGACAGCGACTGGCAGCGGATCCTGTGGAACTTCCAGTTCGTCGAGGACGGGCCGCTGTTCGAGTGAGCGGGTGAGCTCGGCTTCGAGGCTGAGTCAGGCGCCCGCGCCTGATGAGGGCCCCGTGTCGGTGCTCCGGCGCGGGGCTTCGCGTTTTTTGGTGGTGCTCGGGTACATTGGTTCTGGTGCTGTCAGGACGCGGCTGCGCCTCGACTTCAGCCTGCAATTTTCCTGCGCCATCTTTTCCGACGGGGCGGCGCAGTGCTGGGGGCGGGGAGGAGGCCTGGGACATGGTGAAGAGCCTGGCAACCACCTTGGCGACGATGAGCCCGCTGACGCCTGGGGGTTGATTCCCGCAGGCGCCGAGGTGGGCAGCGCGGCGCTGGGCACCTTGTCTGGTTGCTTCGCCTACATTGATGGCACTGTTCGCTGCTGGGGTGCAGGGGCTGCGGGGGCTCTGGGCTCTGGTGCGACCGAGAATGCCTTCGTGACCCCAGAAGAGCGGCCGCCCGTATCGCTCGTCGCCAAAGCCGTCGGAGTGGCCGGCTGGAGCGGCCGAATGTGCGCACTTTTGGAAGGCGGCGATATTCAGTGTTGAGGCTTCAACGAGGGCGGAGAGCTCGGCTACGGTTGGATCGGCAATGTTGGCGATGACGAGTTACCTAGTTCGGTTGGAACCGTGCCTGTGGGTGCGCCTGTAGTTCAGCTCGCAATGGCCGCCGATCATACCTGTGCCCGTCACGAGGATGGTCAGATCACTTGCTGGGGCAGCGCATCTCATGGACGCCTCGGCTATCCTGGACGCTCAGGTGACCATGTGGGCGACACGGAAGCACCGGCATTGGCTACGTCGAGATTGGCGGCAAGGCAATCGATGTTGCGGCAGGGCAACTTCACACCTGCGCTCTTCTCGAAGGCGGCAGCGTGCGATGTTGGGGGGATGCCTATCGAGGACAGCTCGGGCTCGCCTCGACCGAGCGGATTGGCGACGACGAGCATCCTTCCGACGCGCCGCTCGTGAGGCTCTCCGGTCCGGCGGTAGATATCGCAGCGGGCAGTGAGCATACTTGTGCACTGCTAGAGAGCGGCGATCTGCAATGCTAGGGCTTCAATCAATTTGGAACACTCGGGTTGGGGAACACGGAGACGATCGGGGACGATGAGCATCCCGATACTGCGCCTTTTGTGCGGCTCCGGTGAGCCGCGCTGAGATGGGCTTGGCCGCCTCCGAAGTTGCCGGAGGTCTTGCCCTTGCCCGCGTCTGGGCCGCTGATCACCTGCGATAGGGCGCGCTCTCCAGGATCGAAAAGGCCTCCTGCGCTCCGATCGAAGCTCCCAATTCAGATCTCGCGCTGAGCAACAGTATAAACGCCTACCGAGATACTAATGTGGCCACCAAAGTAGGTATGAATACGTACATTCCACCCTGGCGAGAAAATCGCGCACGGGGTTCAGCGATCCAAAGACCAACAGCGAGGCAGTCCAGCAAACTATGCGTGACGCCGCTGTGTGTCCCGAAACGCCGCGATCTCGTGCTAAACATCGTCCCCGAGCTCTCGCGCAGTCGAAGGCTCCCCCTGCGTCCGCCATGGAGTGGCGACACATGATTCATGATCAACCCCGCAAAGACGATCTGCTCACGCTAACAATGCAACCTCGGGTGGGAGTAACTACCGTTCCAACGGCCAGCGAAGATGATTTCGCCGGGCGGCTGGCTTGCAATGGCTCGCCAATCGTAGTTCGCGAGCGGATCACGCTGCGCGGATTGCATTCGTCGGGGGGGATCGGTGAAGTCTGGCGCGCGTATGACGAGGTTTTGGAGCGCGAGATCGCCCTGAAGCGACTCAAGCTCGACAAGGCTACGTGCGAGACAAATCGCGCGCGGTTCTTCCGTGAGGCCAAGATTACCGGGCGGCTCGATCATCCGGGTATCGTCCCAATCTACGATTACTGCTGTGCCGAGGACGGGACGCAGTGTTTTTATACGATGCGATTTCTACGCGGTCAGACACTCCGCGAGGTAATCGCCAAATTCCATGCCGAGCGGATCGGCGCTGCAAGGCCGCTCGTGCAAGGCGACTTCTTGCAGCTCCTGGGCTATTTCGCCAGCGCCTGCAACACGATGGCCTATGCGCACTCGCATCGAGTGATCCATCGTGATCTCAAGGGCGAGAACATCATCGTCGGGGACTTCGGCGACGTCGTGGTGCTCGATTGGGGGCTCGCCAAGGAGCTCGGTGACGAATCGAGCCCCGATGAGGACGAGCGATTCGCGGCCGTGATGGCCGGGGGCACGAGCGGATCCGAGACGCTGCAAGGCGAGCTACTCGGGACGCCCGCTTACATGGCGCCCGAGCAAGCGCTGGGGCTCATCAATCACCTCGATACGCGCACCGATGTCTATGGGCTCGCGGCGATTCTCTACGAGATCCTGACGGGGCAGCCGCCCTTTCGTGGGGACAGCCTCGCAGCGGTCATGGACGCCGTGATCTCGCAGAAACCAGTCCCGCCGAGCGAGCTGGTCGCCGACGTGCCCCCGGAGCTCGAGCGCTTTTGTTTGCGCGGGCTCGCCAAGGCGATGGAGGATCGGCAAGAGTCGGCCACCGAGCTGGCGGCGCAGGTGCAGGGCTGGTTGCACACGCTGGCCGAGCGCAAGCGGACCGAGCTGGAGCGCGAGCGATTCTTCGATCTGTCGATGGATCTCTTGGTGATCCTGGATCGGCATGGCCACTTTTCGCAGTCGAACGCGGCCTGGGAGCAGACGCTCGGCTGGTCGGCCAGCGAGCGGCGAGCCGCCAGCTTCCTCGCCATGGTCGTGCCCGAGGATCGCGAGCTGGCCGAGCGAGCGCTGGGGCGGATCTGGGCAGGCGCCTCGCAGACAATGGTCGAGCTGCGCATGGCGGCGACGAATGGGCCGTCTCGGTGGTTTCACTGGAACGTCAAGTCGATCCCCGAGGAAGCCGCGATTTACCTGGTCGGTCGTGACATCACCGAGCGCAAGCAGACCGAGCGCGAGCTGCAAGGCCTGCTCGAGTCGGTCCCCGACGCAATGTGTGTGATTGATCCGGCCGGCGCGATTGTTAGGGTCAATGCCCAGCTCGAGAAGCTGTTTGGGCTCTCGCGGGACCAACTGCTCGGCGGGCCGGTCGAGCTGCTGATCCCCGAGCGGCTGCGTGCTCGGCACAAAATGCACGTGTCCCACTATGCGGCGGCGCCCACGGTGCGCTCGATGGGAGCACGCGGCCTAACGCTACATGGACAGCGCGCGGATGGCAGCGAATTTCCGCTCGACATCAGCCTCGGTCCGGTCCCGACCGATCACGGGGTGATGATCTGCTGCACGATTCGGCCGGTGAATCGCGCAGCGGTCGAATGACCGAGCCGGGCTGAAGGGCTCCGGACGAGCGCGACTTCGCGCGGCTCGTGTGCGTCACCTGCTCGGTCCGAGCCTGGGCCGGCGTGTGTTTATTGGCGCATTGCGCTCAGGTGCAAAAAGCGGCCACTCTCGGTCTGCATACACCTCACTTTTGCAGTGCTGCTCGGGACGCCGAGCTGTATCATCGATCGCGGAAATGCCACGCGGTGGATCCGACCCAGACGATCTGATTCAGGAGATCGAGGAGCTTCGCCGCCGCGTGGCGGAGCTGGAGATCCCCGCGCGACGGTACCAGGCGCTCGTGGACGGCGGCGTCTTGAGCATTCAGGTGCTAGACCCGACCTCCCACATTCTCGAGGTAAATTCCGGCTGGGAGAAGCTCTGGAAGATCCGGCTCGAGGACGTCGCCCACCTGACGCTCCTCAACGATCCGACCGTCCGGGGGCTCGGCTTCATGGATCGGGTCGAGCGGGCTTTCCAGACCGGCGAGGCGGTGATGCTGCCGACCATCCACTATGACCCGGGCGCGACCGAGGAGATCGGGAAGGGCGAGGCGCGATGGGTGGGCGCGAACCTGCACCCCGTCAAGGACGCCTCGGGTGGGCTCCTCGAGGTGATCATGATGCACACCGAAGTCGGTGAGCTCATGCAATCGGCCGACGAGCTCCGCCGGCAAAAGGAGCAGCTCGAGCGCGCAGTCGCCGAGCGCACGGCGGACCTCGGGCGGCAGCTCGAGGTCATCGAGGAGCAGCAACGTGCGATCGTCGAGCTCTCGACCCCAGTGCTCAAGATCTGGGAGGGGGTGCTGGCCCTGCCCTTGATCGGGCGCATCGACGCCGAGCGTGGCGCTCGGATCACGGACGAGCTTCTTCAGGCGATCGTGAGCACCGGCTCGGATCGCGTGGTGATCGACATAACCGGGGCACCCTTCATAGACCAGGAGGCGGCGCGCAGCCTTCGAGATACGGTGCGAGCAGCGAGGCTGCTCGGCGCTCATTGTGCGATCGTGGGTATCTCGCCGGCGACGGCTCGGGTCCTGACCGAGCTCGACATGAGCTTCGAGGGGGTGCCTACGTATGCGACGCTGCAGGATGGGCTGCGCCAGGCGATCGCCTCGGGCGGCCAGCGATCGTCCCGGATATGACCGCTTCGGGGCTGTCCTCATCTCTCCCATACCCGGTTTTGGCGGTGTCCTTCGGGACACCGAGATGTATGATCGGCTCGGAAAATGGGACGGGGATCCTCGGACACAGACGATCTGATCCAGGAGATCGAGCAGCTCCGCCGCCGCGTGGCGGAGCTGGAGACCCCTGCGCGACGATACCAGGCGCTCACGGACGGCGGCGTCCTGAGCATTCAGGTGCTAGACCCGACCTCCCGCATCGTCGAGGTGAATTCCGGCTGGGAGAAGCTCTGGAAGATCCGCATCGAGGACGTCGCCAACTGGAG
>CBFGLP010001540.1:0-2922 GCA_965649595.1 uncultured Myxococcales bacterium
ACCACGTCCAGCCGGTACAGCAGATCCTCGCGGAACAGCCCCTCGGCGACCAGCTTGTGTAGATCCTTGTGGGTGGCCGCGACCAACCGGACGTCGACCTGAACCTCTTCGGTGCCGCCGACGCGAGTGAAGGTCCGGTTCTCGAGCACCCGCAGCATGCGGGCCTGCGTGGCCAGGGCCATCTCGGCGATCTCGTCGAGGAAGAGCGTGCCGGTGTGGGCCCGCTCGAACACTCCCTTGTGCTGGGCCACGGCGCCCGTGAACGCGCCCTTCTCGTGGCCGAAGAACTCGCTCTCGAGCAGGTTCTCGGGCACGGCCGCGCAGTTGATCGCGATGAAGGGTCGCTCGGCCCGCGGCGAGCTGACGTGGATCATCCGCGCGGCGAGCTCCTTGCCGGTTCCGCTCTCGCCGTGGATCAGCACGGTCGCGTTGGTCGCCGCGACTCGCTCGAGGAACACCTGCAGCTTCTTGACCGCGGCCGAGCTGCCGACGATCCGACCCGGCTCGCTCGAGCCCCGCTCGCGCAGGACAGCGCGCAGCTGGTTGCGCTCGCTCGCGCTCTCGCCGAGCGCGTCGAGCAGCTGCGCCGCGCAGATCAGCAAGGTCAGCGCCGCGTCGTCGTAGCGCGTTCGGACTGCCTCCTTGGTGCCCCACTCGGCGTAGAAGATCAGGTTGCGAGCCGGCGCCGCCATGGCGCCCTGGATGCCGCGGACCTGGACCGAGCGGCGATCGGCGAGGTCGGGCTCGCTGAGCACGTCGCGGACCATCACGGCGCGGTTGTCTGCGAGCACCCGCCGCAGCAGGGTCCGCGAGAGCGCGAGATCGACGACCGGCCCCGAGGTGGCCGCCGCGAGGATGTCGCTGCCGTCGGCGCTCAGCAGCAGGGCGCGCGCGCAGGGGAGGGCCTCGACCGCCCACTCCGTCGCGGTTCGATAGACTGCCTGCAGCGACCCGCATCGAGCCAGCCGATCGCCGAGCGCCGCGAGCGAAGCGAGCCGTCCGTACCCGCTCGGCTGCTGGCGGACGTCCATCTCGATCGTCCCGCGCTTGTCGGGTTGCTCCCCAGTTCCGGCACCCGGATGGACGCTCGCCTCGACCGGACCGAAGCCGATCGTCGTGTTGCCGACCGTCAGCGCCGACTCGCGGGCGAGCAGCTCGCCGCCAGTCAGCGTGCGTCGCTGGTTGTCGATCAGCGTCCACACCGGGTTGACGCCGGCGATCTCGACCACGCGCACCGGGCCCTCCGCCGTCAGCTCGAGGGTCAGGTGGTGGCGGGAGACCGCCTGATCGGTCAGGCGCAACGCTTCGGCCTCGCCGCGCCCGACCGAGAGCCGCTCGCCCACGCGCAGGACGGCAGCCAGACCCGCGTCCGGGCCTGCGCGCACGAGGACTCGCAGAGCTGCGCCGGGACCCGAGCGAGGATCGTGCACGGCCCGGTTGTACCCCACTCCGGCAGCCTCGCGGAAGCGAGTTGCGCCGCGTCGGGGCGCGAGCGGGGGTCCTCCGGGCGAAGGATCATTCGAGTCGGCTCTCGGGGCCGAGCCCGCGAAGGTTCGTCTCGAATGCCAGCCGACATGGCTCTACGGTCGCTCTCGCTCGATCTATCGCGTTGACAGAGGGGGGGCGGGTGTTACGTTCGGGCGGCTCCCGGGGCCTCTGCATGACCACCACGCCGCCGCAGATCGACGAAATCAAGGACCTCCCCGAGGTCGTGTCCCTGCTTCCGCTGCGCAACTCGGTGCTGTTCCCGGGCTCGATCATCCCGATCGACGTGGGCCGGCCCAAGTCGGTCAAGCTGATCGAGGAAGCGATCGCCGCCGAGCGTCCGGTCATCGGCATCGTCACGCAAAAGGACGCCAAGACCGAGGACCCGAGCGAGGACGAGCTGCACCGGGTCGGCTGTGCGGTCCGCATCCTCAAGGTCATCAAGCTCGCGCGCGACAACTACTCGGTGATCCTGCAAGGCGTCACGCGCATCCGCATCGACGAGATCGTCGCCGACGAGCCCTTCTTGCAGGCGCGGGTGCACGAGCTCACCGAGGTCCAGCCGGCCAACCTCGAGGCCGAGGCGCTGGTCGCCAACATCAAGGAGACGGCCAAGAAGCTGATCTCGTTGGTGCCCGAGCTGCCGCGCGAGGCCGCGGCGCTGCTCGACAGCGTCAGCGAGCCTGGCCAGGTCGCCGACCTCGTCGCGTCCAACCTCGACATCGAGCCCAACGAGAAGCAAGAGGTGCTCGAGGCCTTCGACGTCGGCGATCGCCTGCGCAAGGTCCTGACCCTGCTCACCCGCCAGCTCGAGATCCTCGAGATCCGCGAGCGCATCAACACGCAGGTGCAGGAGGAGATGGGCCACTCGCAGCGCGAGTACGTGCTGCGTCAGCAGCTCAAGGCGATCAAGGGCGAGCTCGGCGAGATCGACGACGAGAACGCCGACACCGACGAGTTCGAGCAGAAGATCGCCGAGGCCAAGATGCCGGAGGAGGCCGAGAAGGTCGCCTTCAAGCAGCTCAACCGGCTCAAGCAGATGCAGCCCTCGAGCGCCGAGTACACGGTGACTCGCACCTACCTCGAGTGGCTCGTCGATCTGCCCTGGTCGATCTCGACCGAGGACCAGCTCGACATCAAGACCGTCCGCGACGTGCTCAACGAGGACCACTACGATCTCGAGCGGGTCAAGAAGCGGATCCTCGAGTACATGGCGGTGCTCAAGCTCAACGCCAGCAAGAAGGGCCCGATCCTCTGCCTGGCCGGACCGCCTGGCGTCGGCAAGACCTCGCTCGGCAAGAGCGAGGTCTTGCCCACGCCGGGCGGCCCCACCAGGCACAAAATCGGCCCCTTCTTGGAGGCGTTGAGCTTGAGCACCGCCATGTACTCGAGGATCCGCTTCTTGACCTTCTCGAGGTCGTAGTGATCCTCGTTGAG
>CBFGLP010001541.1:0-1818 GCA_965649595.1 uncultured Myxococcales bacterium
ATCGTCGCCTACGACGCCGAGGCTGGTCGCGCGTTCACGGTCGACTTCGAGGTCGAGGTCGCCGAGGAGCTGACGCCCAGCGAGTGCTTCGATAACCCGAAGGCCTGGCAGTTCGACTGGGACGAGAACTACGAGAGCGGCACCTGCAAGCTGATCGAGCGTACGCTCAAGCAGCTCGAGATCGACGGCGCGAACGCCTACCTGGTCGACACCTTCGACATCGAGGGTAACGCTGGCCTGCGTCAGCTCTACGCGACCGACTCGCGGATCTTCGCCAAGGCCGACGCCTCGCAGTGGATCTACGAGGACGAGTACGGCGAGTACATCGCCGACAGCCGGCTCGTCGTCGTCGACATCAGCAGCAACGACGCCTCCGTCCACCAGCTCGATGGTGACGAGTTCGGCGACTGGTGGTGGATCACCGCCGTTCAGGGTGAGCGCGCGGTCATGAACCTGGACTACGCGAGCGTCGGGTTGGTCGACGCCAGCGAGCCGGCGCAGACCGAGGTCAAGGCCTCGAAGCTGCCGCGTTGGAGTGGGTGCTACAACCCGGTGCTCGATGGCGACACGGTGTACTGCCCGATGGGCATGTATGGGCTCGGGACCGTCGAGTGGTGAGTCGGGGCGAGTGATCGCTCGGTGAAAGAGCCGGGGGCCGACAGGCCCTCGGCTCTCGTCTTTGCTGCGTCGATTGGCGAGTCAGATCTCACTCGGGTTGCCGTGAAGGTGGAAGCGCGACCGCGACCGATTCGATGTCATGCATGCGACGCATCTGCTTGACCAAGGTCTTCGCCGGAATCGCCGGCGCAGCGACCACCGGACGAATGCGCTCGAGCGGCGTTCCATAGAGAATGTTCCATTGTGAACGGTACTTGGCTGCTTGTGCGAAGGGAGCCTTGGCGTATGCGCGGAGGGCCTCGTCGGCGATCTCCGAGTATTGTTGGTCGCTCACCAGCTCCGGCTTGACCTCGAGCAAGACGTAATTGCCGGAGTCGTCGCGCAGGACGACGTCGATCCGATCCTGGGTCTCGAGCGTGTGCTCGGTGCGGCAGACCACCCAGGGGCCGCCAGGCAGATCGACGAGCGCGCGGTCGGGCTCCTCGAAGATGTAGAGTCGAATCGCTCGATGAATTGGCCCTTCTCCACCACCACTTCGAGCGCTTCGTCGCGGCCGCGGATCGTAGATCGTCTCTTCTGCAGCGAAGCTAGGGAGGACCACGTGACTCTGCTTCGCGCCTCCGCGTAGACGAATTGTCCCCGGCCCGGCCAGCTCGATCCAGGTCGGCAGCGCGTGGAGCATCAACGCGTGCGTGAATACGCGGCTATTGCCGCGGGTAGACGACCAACCCCGCTCTCGCAGCTCGTTCCAGACCCGCGCGACGTGCCCGAAGTCGATGTGGGCCGTGTGTGTGCGACCTTCGGCGGAGTATCGTTCGATTCGGGAGTCGCTGACGCTCGTGATGATGTTCGGTACGAAGCGCTGGAGCGTGTAGAGCCTCCGCCCGTCGTCCTTGCATTGAATCGCGAAGGTTCGAATCCGTGCCCAGACGTCCTCGCCCGACGGCAGCCTTCGCGAAGTGCTCATGATCATCGCGATGTTCGCACCAGAGCGGGGCCGATCGTCGCCAACATCGAGAACGGCGAATCCACGCGGCTAAAGGGCATGGCTCGCGCGTGCGGAGAGGCCGCTGGCTCCGTGGATTTGCCTGGGACGCCACCCCAGGAAGGCACGATTCGATATGCGCTTACCAAGCTGCCGCCCGCTTGCTGCCTCCGATCCACCCGATAGCCTCGATCCAGGGCACCGCTCATGGCCAA
>CBFGLP010001542.1:0-2125 GCA_965649595.1 uncultured Myxococcales bacterium
CGGCCGTGCGTGGCAAAGTGCAGGGCTGTCTGTGGGGGGCTAAAGTATCCTGCGATGGCGGCACGTGCTCTCGGGTTCGTCGGCCCTCTCGTGCTCGGCCTGGGCCTTACCCTCGGAGCCGGTTGCGCCGCATCCCATGACCTCGGTGGCGTGCGTGTGTCCGAGGGGGGCCGCGGACGGGCGCTCGAACCCGAGGCCGTCGCCGAGCGGGCGGCGGGCTCGGTGGGAGTGGTGATCACCGACCTAGGGCGCGGGCTCGGCTTCGTCGTCGATCCGCGTGGCTACATGCTGACCAACCGTCACGTGGTCGAGGACGCCGAGTACATCGAGCGGGTCAGCTTCCCGGGCCTCGTCGACGCGCCGGAGTTTCACGAGGTCCAGATCGTCTACATCGACCCGGTCAGGGATCTCGCGCTGCTCAAGCTGGTCAGCGACGAGCCGCTGCCCACGATCAGCCTGGCCGCGCACGAGCCGATGCCGGTCGCCGACTACGTTACCGAGCGCGACGCGGTGGTCCTGCTCTCGCGCGACGTCGACCCGGACGACGCCGCCGAGCTCGAGCGCGATCCCGGCTTGGTCCTCCACACTGGTCGAGTCGAGCGGCTCGAGGTCTACAACTCCGCGGTCGGTCCGGGGCCCTTCCTCGGCGTGACCGCGCTGGTCGAGCAGGGCCAAAGCGGCGGGCCAGTGCTCGATCGCTTCGGTCGAGCGGTCGGCGTGGTCACCTGGACGTGGAAGGATCAAAAGGGCGGCTTTGCGATCCCGATCGCCGAGGCCGCCCGGATGCTCGCCGAGCGTCCGAAGCTCGACACCCCCGAGCAGCAACAGCGGCGCGCGGAGGAGCGCGCACGGGCCTACGTCGCCGCGCTCGGCAGCAGCTCGGTCGACGAGCTGCGCCGGCTGACCTCGCCCAGCCTCGCGCGGGAGACCCGAGGTCGCACGGTCACGGTGCTGCTCGAGCGCAGCACCGAGGCGCCGATCCTGCAGGGCTTCTTGTCCGCGATCGACGAGCTGCTCGCCGAGGCGATCGAGATTGAGCGCGACCCCTTCCCGGTGCTCGAGCAGATCATCGCCCACACCGGCTCCGAGGAGTTCATGCGCGACCTCGGCGTCGCGGGCCGGGTCTCGCCCGACGCCGTGGTCGCGTTCTTCCACGAGATCGGCAGCGCCTACGCGTCGGCGCGCTTGTTCGGCGACTACGATCGTCGCGACGCTCTGCTGGTCGCGCTGCAGCGGGTTCACAGCCTCGACGCGGCTCGCTCGATCGTGTTGGTCGACACGGTCGACGAGCTCGCGGGCGCCCGCGCGGAGATCGAGCGGGTCGACGTGACGCCCGGCCTCTACGCGCCGCAGGCGGTCGCGACTGTGAAGCTCGGCGGTGGTCGTCGCGTGGCAGTGCAGATGCGGCTCGAGTGGGGCGACTGGTACGTCGGCGAGCTGCAAGCAATCGACGCTGGATGAGCGATCATCCAGCGCGCGGGTGCGGGCCCGAGACGTCCGCGCCCGGAGTGATCGGCACCGGCGTGAAGTCGCGGACGTAGCCCTCCTCCGGGTGCAGGAGGTCGGTCAGCAGCGCCGAGAACAGGCGCCCGTCCATCGGCTTGCGGACCGAGCGGGTCGGACCCGCGCTGATCAGCCGCTGGATCGTGCCGCCGGTCGGCTGGTCCGAGAGCAGGATCACCGGCATCTCCGGGAACAGCTCGCGGACCGTGCGGAACAGCCGAGTCGCGTCGACGGCCTCGATCTCGAGGTCGAGGATCAGCAGGTCGACCTTGTCACCCATCTCGGTCAGCAGCGGCGTCGCTCCCTTCGCGTCGCTCGTGCAGATCGGCGCGCACTCGGTCGCCTCGAGCAATTCTTCGAACTCGTCGAGCGCGTCTTGATCCTCGGTCAGGACCACGACGACCGGACCCTTGGCCTCGCCGCGCAGCACCGGCCAGGGCTTGTGGCCTTCCTTCTCCTCGGTCGGGGCGAGCGGCAGGTACATCGTGAAGGTCGTGCCCTCGCCCAACACGCTCTCGACCGTGATCCGGCCGTGGTGACGCGTCACGGTGCCCATCACCATCGCGAGGCCGAGGCCGCTGCCCGAGCCGACCGCCTTGGTCGTGAAGAAGGGATCGAAGAT
>CBFGLP010001543.1:0-3707 GCA_965649595.1 uncultured Myxococcales bacterium
CTGTCGGTCGATCCGGTCAGCGACCACCACCGCTGGGCTGGCGACATCGCGGAGACCCAGGGTCACGCGCTCAACTTCCCGCTGATCGGCGACGCTGACCGGACCGTGTCCAAGCTCTACGACATGATCCACGAGAACGCCGACAACACCTTCACGGTCCGCTCGGTGTTCGTGATCGGCCCGGACAAGAAGGTCAAGCTGACGATCACCTACCCGGCCAGCACTGGTCGCAACTTCGAGGAGATCCTGCGCACGATCGACAGCCTGCAGTTGACCTCCAAGCACTCGGTTGCGACCCCGGTCAACTGGAAGCACGGCCAGCGCTGCATCATCGTGCCGAGCCTCGACGACGCGGCCGCCAGGGCGAAGTTTGGCGAGTTCGAGACCGTCAAGCCCTACCTTCGCTACGTGCCCGATCCGACCGCCTGAGCCGATCGCTCGGCTCGCACGCGAAGCGGCTGGCTGCACGACGCGGCCAGCCGCTCTCGCGTTTTTGGGCGCCGGCCTAAGCAGCCATGGCCGCGCGCATGACCGGGACGAGCAGCTCGTGAAAGCCTCGCTCGACGACGGCCTGAGCCTCGTGGCCCGCGAGCATGCCGTGCTCGGGCACGCCGATCCCGGACCGGCTCAGGCGAGTCGGGGTCGCCGACGCGAACACCTCGGCGACCGCGGCCTCGACCTCGGCCCCGCCGACGTCGATCGCCCAGCGCAGCGTCATCCAAGCCAGCTCGGCGTGTTCGGCCTCCTCGCGGGCGATCTGCTCGAGCGCAGCGCGGACGGCTGGGTCGGTCGTGGCGCTGGCCATCTCGTAGGCGAGCCACGCGGCCGAGGTCTCGGACAAGCAGCCCTCGCGTGCGGTCGAGACCGCGAGCTCGACGAGCGTCGAGGCGATCGGAGCCGAGCTGCCGAGCGGCATCGGCCCGGGGCCGAGCGCCTCGCCGGCGTAGTGGCTGGCGAGCGCGTAACAGATCCGCGCGTGTGCGAGCTCGTCGGCCGCCGCACGGACGCAGCGATCGAGCAGCTCCGGCGGCGCGCCGTGGGCCAGCAGATCGAGCGCGAACCGGTGAAAGCCCGCGATCGACGAGTGCTCGGCCCGAGCGTTGTCGGACCAGTACTCGGCCAGCGCCGCGCGCTGCTCGGGGCTCAGACCCGCGAGGTTGGGCACGAGCTCGGAGGTCAGAGCCGCGCGCGGACCCCAAGCATCGTTCGCTACGACAGGCGCGGATACGACCCCGGCGTCGGCGATGTAGGGCCGCCCATAGCAGCTACGACACTCTTCGCGGGGTGGGGTGCAGTCGACCACCGTGTAGCAACACGTCCCCGCCTCGGCCTCGACGATGCCCGTGGCCTTGCACGTCGAGCTGCTCTGACCCTTGGCGATGCGTGGGGTGGCCTCGTCCAGGCTCGGGCAAGTCGCCTCGCCTTCGTCGAGCGGGACGCACACGGCGCTCTTCTCGGCCTCGACATCGGGCGACAACAACAAGCCGGGCAGCGCTCCGATCCCAAAGGCGCTCAGTAATCGCAACCTGAACTCGAGCAGACGTTTGTTTCGATCCATGCGAAGTCTTTCGCGTACGCGTCTTCCCTGCTGACGATTCCTGCTGACGATTCGGCGCTCCGGCCTCGAATCGACGCATCGCTAGCGCAGCCGCAGCGTATAGGTGTGCGAGCCGCCCTCGAGCGACACCGGGAACTCGATCTTCTTCGCCTGCCGAGCGACGCACCTTCCGAGCGCGGTCTCGCCCAGCTCGCCGACGACCCGAGCCTTCTCGACCTCGCCGCTGGGCGACACATCGAGATCGACCTTGAGGGTCCGACGCATGCGCTCGTCGAGGCAGCGCGAGACGATCGTCTCGCGGGCGCCGACCATCGCCTTGCGGAAGTCCTCGTCGTCGAGCTTCTTGGGCGTCGGTCGTACGGGCCCCGGCACGGGCGCTTCGGGGACCTCCGCGCTCAGGCTCGGCTCGTCGCGCTCGTCGTTGTCGGGAGCGGGGGCGGGGGCAGCATCCGAGCGAGCTGGCTCGGAATTGCTGGCCGGCGTGGCCTCTGGCGTGGCAGAGGGAGGCGCCGCGTGTTCGGCTGGATCTTCGTTCGCGCTCGCGACCTCGCTCGCGGGATCCTCGGCGAGGAAGAGCTTCCAGACCGCCAGCACGGCGACGTCGAACAGCAGGAACGCGCCGATCGCCATCTCGAGCACGCCGAGTCGACGCTTGCGACGAGGCGGAGTGACGGGCTCGGCGAGCACCGAGGGCGGGAACGCGGGCGCCGAGGCAGTGAACGACGCTGGGGTCGCGGCAGCTCGCTCCGGCTCGCTGACCACGGATGCCGTCGGCGTCACCGAAGCGACCACTGGTTGCGCAGGCTTCGACTCGAGCTCACCTGCCACCGACTGGGCCGGCGTCGGCTGAGGCGCGGGCTCGGGCGCAGGCGCTGGTGGGCTGACTTGCGGTTGCGATGCGACGGGCACCACGGGTGCTGCAACCGGAGGCTTCGCCGCGGGCTTGGTCTGTGCCGTCGCGGGCTTGCTCGGTAGGGCTGCTGTCCTCTCGACCGGCTGAGCTTTGAGCGGGACGACGGCAGGTCGCGAGGTTGCAGGCGCCGGAGCTGGCTGAGCCTTCGGCGGGACAACGGGTGCCGGAGCCGGCTGAGCTTTGGACGGGGCGACGGCAGGCCGCGAGGTTGCAGGCGCTGGCCGAGCCTGCGCAGGCGCAGAGCCGGGAGCCGTAGCGATCGGCACCGTTCGACTCGCATTGCCCCCCGTTCGCGCGCTCGAGCCCGGCACGTCGAGCGGCTTGGTCTCGACCCGCGGCAACGAGCTCGGCCGGGCAGGGGTCCCGCTCGGTAGCGCACGCAGGGTCTCGAGCAGCTCCTTCGCGCTGGCGAAGCGCTCGCTCGGATCCTTCGCGAGGGCCAGATGCAGCAGCGCCTCGAGCTCGACCGGCGCGTCGCCGCGAACGAGCTCGGGCAGCGGATCGTGGAGGTGCCGATGCAGCACGTCGACGGGGCTGCCCGTGAACGGAGGCTTGCCAGCGATCAGCTCCCACAGGATCAGCCCGAGCGCGTAGACATCGGTGCGCTCGTTCGGAGGCTCGCCGCGGATCAGCTCGGGCGGCATGTACACCGGCGACGCGCTCAACGCCTTGGTGTTGGTGATCCTCCCCTGATCGAGCCGCGCCGCCGACTCGAGCGCAGGCGCCAGACCGAAGTCGACGATGTGCACGCCGTCCTCGGCGTCGACCAGCACGCGCGCCGGCTCGAGGCTGCCGTGCAGGACACCGCGGCCGTGCGCCGCGACCAGGGCCTCGCCGATCTGCTCGATGAGCTTGCGTGCGCGCGCCCACCCAACCGGTTGCTCGCGCGCGAGCAGCTCGTCGAGGCTGCGAGCCTGCTCGATCCACGGCATGACCAGGAACAGCCGGCCGTCGAGATCCTCGCCGTAGTCGATCAGGTCGACCACGCGCGCGTGCTCGACCTGGGCGTTGGCGCGGGTCTCGAAGAAGCGCTCGCGGACCTCGGGTCGGCTGAACTCGCGATCGAGCCGCAGCAGCGCGACCGGATCTTCGGTGGCGGTGTCCTCGGCCTCGTAGACCTGACCGAAGCCACGCAGACCGGCGAAGCGGACGACGCGGTAGCGATGCGCGACGATGGTCTCCCGATCGAGCCGGTCATCTTGATCGCGATGCTCACCATGATCGCGATGCTCACCA
>CBFGLP010001544.1:0-3347 GCA_965649595.1 uncultured Myxococcales bacterium
GTCGGCTCGGACTCAAGTGACGCTCAGTTGGCCGGCGGCGGCGGCGGGGTGCCGTCGAAGCACGTGGTGATCTCGAGGATCATGTACAGCAGCACCAGCTCCTGCGGGTTGAGCCCTTGGTGCGCGACGCTCGAGGTCTCGAACGTGCTGTACATCATCCGACCACACCCGTACTGGCCGCTGATCGCCATCGGCCGCGGGGTGTTGGGATCCGAGCAGCTGTAGCAGGGGCCCTCGACCCAGACGTGGTGACCGACGTTGACGTCCTCACCCTGATCGTTTTGGACGATGACCTCGGACACCTGATCGATGCCGGAGTAGTTGAGCTCCGTGGTGATGCCCGGCAGCATCTCGAGCGTCGGGTTGCCGTTGCCGATGTTCTTGAGCGCCGGCGGCAAGGCGTCGAGCCAGGCCAGCAGGTCGGGGTCCTGCACGATGCCGATCGACTCGTAGGCGGGCTGGATGTCCGGCATCCCGGGGTTGTGGAACTCTTGGTAATTGGGGAACGGCGCCTCGATGTACTCGTTCGAGTGGTCGGTCGCGTAGAGCTTGCCGCCCGCCTCGACGTAGGCGCGGATGTTGTCGATTCGCGCGGGCGGGACCGTCGGCGCGCCGTTCCAGTACTTGGTCGAGGCGCAGGGCAGGAACACGATGTGGAACTGGTTCATGTACGCGAGGTTGTCGAGCGCCGCGCCCTGATCGCTCGAGTCGATCAGCGTGAAGCGCTCGGTGCCCGAGATCAGGTTGCCCTGCGCGTCGACCTGGCCGAGCCCGAACTTTGCCAGCACGTTGTAGACCCGGTCCGGGTCGGCATCGTAGACGCCGATCCGCGGGATCCACATGCCCGCGGCCGGGTTCCACTCGCCCGGCAGGTTGCTCTGGTTGGCCGGCACCGCGTTGGTCCCCGGCGCGACGTTGAAGTCGATGACGCGCAGGAACTGGCCCTTTTGCACGACGAGCTTCTGTCCGGAGCCCGAGACCGCCGGCAGCGAGAAGCTGCCGTCGGCGTTGGTCAGCACGAAGGGCACGTCGCAGTCGAGCTCGACACACTCGGCACAATAGACGCCGTCGGGCACCGGCTCGACCGGCTCGTCGGTCAGGTAGACCAGCGCGCCGCTGATCGGGAGCTGGAGGTTCGGCGCGTAGACGGTCCCCTCGAGCACCGCGTCGGTGGTTGGCCAATCCGACTGCGTGCAACCGTCATCACCACCGTCGTCGGCGGTCGCGGTGCCGTCGTCGTCGGACGCCATGTCGAGCAGCACGCCGGTGCTGCTCTCGTCCCCGTCGATCTCGTCGTTGCCATCGCTCTCGCTGCCGTCCCCGGAGATGCCATCGTCGGTCAGGCCGGTCGCGTTGGTATCGGAGCCGCGGCCGTCGGAGCCACAGCCCACGAGGGGCACGAGGAGGAGCAGGGGCAAGGCAACACGCTGCATGCCCGACATCGTAGGTCCGCAGGGGCTCGCCTGTCATCCGGGGAGTTTCCCGGGCGATCTGCAGCCGTCGGCCTCACGGCTGGCGGTAGCGCGCACTGCGGCTCAGAGGGCGACACCCTAGGGGGCTTGGCTCAGCGCCCCTATTGTGAGACCGGGACCCCGCAATCGACCGGAATCAAGCCACGCAGGGCCCGGCGTGCCGCCGCGCCTTCCAAGTACATATCGTACGCCTCGTCGCCCCCACGCCGCTTTCGCAGCACCCATTCCGGTCCGATCGGCGCCAGCGCGTTTCCGTCCGAATCAGTGATCGGCTTATTGCCTGGCGAGTAATGCAGATAAAACCCACCCTTGGCGGATACGCCCGGCTCGGCATCCATTTCGGCCATTTCGGTCGCCAATTCGTGACAATATTGGATATCGAAAGGCGGTTCGAAATAGAGATCGATGATATCGCCCTGCGCCTGCATGCGCGTGAAATTCATAGCACCATCTTGCAACTCGCCCGGATCATAATAATAGGTGTATGCATACCTCAGGTACGACTTGGCCATGCCCATGCTCATGCGAAAGTCGTTGGGATCGACGCCGTCGACCGGGGCGAGCGGCTCGCTGAAGTGCAAGCGCAGGTGATCCTGGCTAACCATCCCGGCCGCGACGATCTCGGGTCGTCGGCGATCGGCTCCAGCTCGCTGCTTGGACGCTCGTGGGGCAGGAGCAGCCGCCTGTGTGGTCGGCTCCGGATCCGCGGAGGCCTCTATGGTAGCGGTCGGCAAGCTACAAGCCGCGAGAGCGCCCGTTCCGAGGGCGGCGGCGATGGGACCTGGCTTGGTAGTCGGCATGGCTAGCGCAAGACAGCGCAACGACGAGCAGGTTCGGGCGATCTTTCACCACCGCCCAACCACGTTGGCGCCAGGATAGCGGACGCGACGCCGATCTGCAGGCTTGGAGACCGTCGTACCCTCGCTCGCCCACCCAGTTCTCGGCCGTGAGAGTTGCCGCTATCCTCGGCCCTGGCCACTGACTGCGAGCACCCGCCCCACCGCCCCTCCGGGCCCGGTTCTCCAGACCCATGACCGCGCACCTCCACCGACGCCGACACCTCGGCCTCGTGCTCGCCGCGACCTTCGTGTGCGGCTGCGGCCCCGTGGTCGCCGGCTCCGAGCCCTGGACGCCGCCCGAGTACTACGCCGAGGAGCGCTTCGCCGAGATCGCAGGCATACGGATCTGCTACCTCGAAGCGGGGTCGCCCGACGCCGAGACGATCGTGTTCGTGCACGGCTGGAGCGGCAACCTCCAGAACTGGTGGGATCAGTTCGAGCACTTCCAACGGCGCTATCGCGTGGTGGTCTTCGACGCGCCAGGCCACGGCAAGTCCGAGCGAGGCGATCACCTCGACTACTCGATGGAGCTCTACGAGCGCGTGTTGATCGGCTTGCTCGATCAGCTCGGGATCGAGAAGGCCCACGTGGTCGGCAACTCGGCGGGCGGCTGGATCGCGGCCGACTTCGCCCGCGAGCACCCCGAGCGGGTCGACAAGCTGGTGCTGTCCAACTCGACGGGCTCGCGCTATCGCGGCCCGGTCGGCGCGATCTTGCCGGTCCTGAGCGGGCGGATGCTGCAGCTGGCCAAGATGACGACCGGCGAGCACTACCCCGGCCGCGACCCCAAGAGCGTCGCGCGGCAGGAGTTCGTGTCGAGCTTCGCGGGCACGGTCGAGGAGAAGCCCTACCTCGAGGCGCTCGAGGCGATGATCGGCGAGAGCTACCTGCGGATCCCCGACGAGCAGTTGGCCGAGATCGAGGCGCCGACACTGGTCGTGTGGGGCGACGATGACCCGGTCGTGCCGGTTCAGGCGATGCGGACCTTCGAGCGGGCGATCCCGCGAAGCGACGCCTACGTGGTCCACCTCGGCGG
>CBFGLP010001545.1:0-8637 GCA_965649595.1 uncultured Myxococcales bacterium
CATCGCCAAGCCCTTCTCCACACGCGAGCTGCTGGCCCGGCTGCGCGCGGTGCTTCGTCGACTCACCCCAGCGGCTGGCTCCGAGCGCCTGTCCGCGAACGGCATCGAGGTCGAGGTCGGCACTCGCGAGGTCCGCGTCGAGGGCGAGCTGATCGAGCTGACCGGGCTCGAGTTCGATCTGCTGCTCGCGCTGCTTCGCCGAGCCGGCCGCGTGGTCCCGCGCACCGCGTTGCTGAGCGAGGCCGGCCGCGACGACGTGGTCGGTGAGCGAACCGTCGACGTGCACATCTCCAAGCTCCGCAAGAAGCTCGGCGATCCGAACAAGATCAAGACCGTGCGTGGCGTCGGCTACGTGCTCGGGCGGGGTGACGCATGAGCCGAACGCAGCGCTGGCGCGAGGCTCGTGAGGCTCGCCGCGCGATGTGGCGAGCCGAGCACCAGCGCTGGCGAGAGGAGCACGAGCAGTGGAGCTGCGAGCAGCGGGAGCATCGACATGGCCGAGGTCCCCACGGTCCACGCCGCTGGCCAGATTGGGCGTGGTGGATCCAAGTCAGCATGCGTCGCCGCCTGTTTCGCGGCTTCGCGTTCGCGCTCTTGCTCAGCGGGGGTGTGACGTGGCTGGTCCACGAGCTCGTGCAGCCGGCCACCGCCGCGCTCCCGATCGCGCTGTCGATCGGCACGATCTCGCTGTGGATGCTGGTCGGCGCGATCGCTTGGCGGATCACCGCGCCGCTGGTCGAGCTGGTCAAGCTCGTCCGCGACCTCGGCCAAGGCAAGCTCGATCGACGCATGCGCCTGCACCCTTACGCTCGGCATCGCGGCGAGGTCGCGGTGCTCGCCAGGGCCGTCAACGACATGGCCGCGAGGATCGAGCGGCAGATCGCCGATCAACGCGAGCTGCTCGCCGGCGTCTCGCACGAGCTACGCACTCCGCTGGGCCACCTGCGCGTGCTGATCGACACCGCCCGCGAGCGCCCTGACGCGCTCGATCAGGCCAAGCTGCTCGACGAGCTCGAGCGCGAGGCCGTCGAGCTCGACGAGCTGGTCGATCAGCTGCTCGCCCACTCGCGGCTCGAGCTCGATCACGTCGATCGTCGCAGCGTCGATCCAGTCGCGCTGGCCGTGCGCGCGCTCGAGCGGGCCGGCATCGACGCGAGCCGGCTGGAGGTCGAGTCGGAGGTCGAGACGATCCAAGCCGATCCGACGCTGCTCGGTCGGGCGCTCGCCAACTTGGTCGCGAACGCCCGCACGCACGGCCGCGGGCTCGAGCGCCTGCGCGTGCGTGACGGCGAGCCGGGCGAGCTCTGCTTCGAGATCGAAGATCGCGGCCCCGGCTTCGCCCCCGGTGAGGGCGACTCGGTGTTCGAGGCGTTCGTGCAAGGCCGCGAGAATCAGGGCGGCTCGCTCGGACTCGGCCTCGCGCTCGTTCGCAGGATCGCGCTCGCCCATTCTGGCCGTACCTGGGCGCGCAACCTCGACGGAGCCGGCGCCTGCGTTGGCTTCTCGATCCCGCTTGCGAGGTCCGAAAACGGCTAGTCGGCGCTGCGAGGTCGGGCTATCGAAGCAGCGTGCTCGCTCCCGACGGATGCTACCGGGCCTTGCGCGCCCGAGACCGGCGCTTCGACGGGCTCTTCTTCGTCGGAGTCACGACCACCGGCGTGTACTGCCGGCCGATCTGCCCCGCTCGAATCCCGCGAGCGGATCGCTGCCAGTTCTTCCCGAACGCCGCCGCCGCAGAGAAGGCCGGCTTTCGTGCATGCCTTCGCTGCCGCCCCGAGCTAGCCCCCGGTCGCGCGTCCGTCGACGCGCTGCCGCGCCTGGTCGCGCGGGCGGTCGCCCGGATCGACGCCGGCTTCCTCGACGAGCAGAGCGTCGAGCAGCTCGCCGATGAGCTCGGCGTCAGCAGTCGTCACCTTCGCCGCGCGCTCGAGGCCGAGCTCGGCGTCGGTCCGCTCGAGCTCGCCGCCACGCGTCGGCTCGCGCTCGCCAAGCAGCTGCTCCACGATAGCGCTCTCGACCTGACCACGATCGCGTTCGCTAGCGGGTTTCAGAGCGTCCGTCGCTTCAACGCCGCGTTCGCGGCTCGCTTTGGTCGCCCGCCCTCGGCGCTGCGAAGGAGCGCCCGCGAGCGCCCGCGCGACGCCGCGCGACCGATCACGCTGCGCCTCGATCTCCGCCCCCCCTTCGCCTGGTCGACGCTGCTCGGGTTCTTGCGCAATCGAGCGATCCCCGGGATCGAGCAGGTCGGCGAGCACGACTATCAACGCCTCGTGGCAATCGAGGGTCACGTCGGGCACATGCGGGTCGAGCACGATCCAGCTCGGCCCTGCCTGCACGTCGAGCTCGCGCCTACGCTCGCGCCGGTGCTCGCCCGCATCGTGCCGAGGCTGCGGCGAATGTTCGATCTCGACGCCGAGCCAGACGCGATCGATCGCTCGCTCGCCCTCGATCCCCTGCTCGCGCCCTTGGTCGAGCGCCGACCCGGGCTGCGCGTCGCGGGCAGCTTCGACGCGTTCGAGGCGCTGGTCCGCACGGTGCTCGGCCAGCAGGTCTCGCTCGCCGCTGCCCGGACCTTGTCCGCTCGCTTGGTCGAGCAGCTCGGACAGGCCCACGAGGTCGCGCCGCCGCTCGACCGCAGCTTCCCGAGCCCCGCCGCGCTCGTCGACGCGGAGATCGACGCGCTCGCCAGCATCGGCATCCCCCGCACCCGCGCGACGCTGATTCGCACGATCGCGCGCGCTTGGTCCGAGGGCACGCTCGCGCTCGAGCAGGGCAACGATCCTGGGCTCTTCCTCGAGCGCCTGCAGACGTTGCCCGGCGTCGGTCCGTGGACGCTCGACTACGCGTCACTCCGAGTGCTGCACTTCCCCGACGCCTTCCCTGCCAGCGACGGCGCGCTCAAGCGGGTGTTTCCCGACGCCCCGCCCCGCGCGATCGAGCAGCGCGCCGAAGCCTGGCGACCCTTCCGGGCTTACGGCGCCCAACATTTGTGGACAGCCCTTGTGCTGCACGAATTGCCATGACCACGTCCATCGTACATATCGACGTCGCTTGCCCGATTGGCACGGTTCGAATCCACGCGCGCGGCCAGGTAATCGTGGCAATCGACTTGCCCAACCACCTGAGCGAGAGCGAGAGCGATCCGCAACATCCGCTCTTGCGCGAGGCCGCGAATCAGATCGAGCAATACTTCGCGGGTGAGCGGCAATCCTTCGATCTGCCGCTCGCGCCCGCGGGGACCGAGTTCCAGCAGACCGTCTGGCGGGCGCTGTCGACGATCCCCTTCGGTGAGACCCGCAGCTACGGGCAGGTCGCCGCGCAGATCGGCCGGCCTGGCTCGAGCCGCGCCGTCGGAGCCGCGAACGGGCGCAACCCGATCGCGATCGTGATCCCCTGCCATCGAGTGATCGGCAGCGACGGCTCGCTGACCGGCTACGGCGGCGGCGAGCCGACCAAGCGCTGGCTGCTCGACCACGAGGCCGCGTCCGCGGGGCTGCGCTTGCAGCTCGGCTGAGCCGCCCCGGACGGGCTATCTCTCATGTCCGCTTCGGCCTACCCTGTCGTGCCATGCGGATCGCTACGGCCCTCCCTCTCGCTACCTCGGTGCTCGTCACGCTCCTCGGCTGCCGACGTGTGCCCGCGACCGTCGTGGAGCCCGAGGCCGAGCCTGCGTCCCCGCCGGCGGTGGTGGTCGAGCAGCCGCCCACCGCAGCCCCGGCCAGCGAGCCTTCGCGCTCGAGCGCCGAGCCCGAGCCCACGACCCTCGCCAGCTTCGAGTCGTTCCTCGGACTGCGCTTCGGGGACACGCGCGAGCAGGTGGTCGCTCGCCATGGCCAACCACCATATTCCGAGCCCGACAGCGATCTCGACACCTGGTACTTCGTGATGACCATGGACACGGATCCCGCGGACGGACCGCCCGGGGTCTACGATGACTTCCTCTTCGTCGTCACGATCGACAACACCAACAATCGCGTCTTCAACATTCAAGCCAACGAGGGTGACTACGCCGCCGCGGGCATCGATGATCCGCTGGTGCGACTCATCGGCACGCCGCTCTCCGAGGTCGTGGAGATGTTTGGTGAGCCGCTCGCTAGCCACGCGGGCTTCAACACCTATTCATACGTCGACGAGACGCGCGGCGTGGCGATCGACATCGAGTTCGTATGCTACGACCATAATGATTACATTTGCTCGGAGATATGGGTCACCTGGACCGAGCCTTGACGGCCGGCTTCGCGGGCTTCTTCGCCGCCGCTTTCTTCGCCGCACCTTGTACGCGCTGTGTCCCCAGGGATGATCCTCGTGCGCCTCGGGATACGCGAGCGCAACCTCGCGCAGCGCTCGATCGCCTGCCAGCAGCTCCTCGGGGATCTCGCCAGTGGTCAGCATCGACCGAGCATGCCCGGCGCGCCGCGTCGCGTGCAACCTGCCGCGCTCACGCGAGCAGGCCCGAGCGATCCTCGACCGCCTTGAGCTTCGCCCCCACCCCGACGCGCTCGATCTCGTCGACCGGCCGCACCCGCACCTGTGGTCGCGCGACGCCGCGCATCTGCAGCTCGCCGATCAGCTCGTGGCGCAGCGCCTCGAGCCGCTCGACCGGCGTGTTGGGTCGCAGCACGAGGTCGACCTGCATCGCGTCCGGCTCGTTGATCACCCGATAGTACTGGATCCCCCCGGTGCACTCGATCGGCGAACGAACGACGAAGGGGCAGACCTCGACGATCGAGCCGTCGTGGCCGATGAAGCGCAAGGTGTCCTCGGCGCGACCGACGATCTCGCGGATCGAGCGAAAGGGTCGACCGCAGGGGCAGGGCTCTGGCGCGAGCGTGAGCATGTCGGTCAAGACGTAGCGGATCAGCGGCAGCGTGCGGTTGACGAGGTTGGTAGCGAGCAGCCGAGTACCGGTCTGACCGGGAGCGACTGGCTGATCATCGTCGTCGACGATCTCGAGGATCGTCAGATCCTCGAGCAGGTGGATGCCACGGTGCTCGCCGCACTCCATCCCGCTCAGGTTGGTCTCGCTGGTCGCGTAGGCGTCGAAGCTCACCGGACCCCAGGCCCTCGTCATCGTCTCGCGCATCGCCTCGGTCCGTACCTCGCCGGTCGTCACCACCGCCTGCGGAGCGATATGCATACGACCAGCTAGCTGCGCGTCAGCCAGGCCCACCCCAACCGAGGCGTAGCAGGCCAGCACGTCTGGCCGAAACTCGTCGAGCGCCGCGCAGAGTTGATCAGTCGGCATCCGGGGATCGAGCTGCAGACAGCTCGTCAGCCCGAGCCCGGCCACGCTCGAGTGACGGCTGCCGAGGTGCTGGGGGCTCGCCGAGGTCACCGTCGCTTGCCGCAGGCGTCGACCATGCAGCTCGAGGCCCAAGAAGCGAGCCGTCCGCAGCCCGCTGGCCACGGCCGTCGCCCAGGTCGCGCGGTCATAGACCATCAGCATGCGCTCGCCCGAGGTCCCGCCGGTCGAGACCACCCGATACTCGCCCAAATAGAGCTCGTCGCCATCCAGCTCGTCGAGGTGGGTGTGGAGGTCGGTCAAGCGCAGGCGCGGATCGGTCACGATCTCGTCGAAATGATCAATTATCGTCGACTTGTCGATCGGCGGGATCGCGCTCAACGGCGAGTCGGGGTCGATGCCGAGCTCACGAAACCGGCGAGCGTAAAACGCCGAGCTCGCGCTCGCGTAGGAGATCATTCGGCGCAGCGACTCGGCTTGGTGGCGCGCGAGGCGTTCACGGGTCCAGGTGTCGTGGCGCACCAGTCCAGGCACCCGAACGAGGGCCGCGAGCGCCTCGGCGAGACGCGTCCTGTTGGGGATGGCGTGCATCGGACAAGCGAAGCGAGCCGCTGCGATCTTGCTAGCGAAGCACGAGTAGCTGGGCATCGAGGCCCAGCGGGGCCGCGCAGTTGGGCGCGGCTCGTCGGCGCCCTACCTCACCGAGCGCTCGCGCGCGATCGATCTGCGCCGCGCCGCTCGGGCGCTCGAACCCCGAGCGCGTAGGGCAAGATCCGAGCAATGTTGCGGGCATCGTCGATGGCGCGGTGCTGTGTGCCCTCGAAGCTCAGGCCGAGCCGCCGCAGCGCCTGCCCGACCCCGAACGAGCGCGACTCACCGAGCTGTCGAGCAAAGCGCTCCTTGAGGTTCAGGTGGCTGCGCCCGAGCGGGAGCGAGACGCCATGCCGACGAGCGTCTCGCTCGAGCTGGTTGCGATCGTACTGCCCCCATGAGCAGAACAGCGGCTCGCAGCCGCGCACGAGCTCGCGCAAGCCGGCGATCGCGACCGAGAAGCGCGGGGCCGCGTCGACCTGCGCCTGCGTGATGCTGGTCAGGCGCGTGCAGAACTCGGTCAGCTGGCGGTGACGAGTGGGTCGAACGAAGGTCTGGAACTCCCGCACGGGCGCGAGGCTGGCAGCCTCGACCAGCAGCGCGCCGATCTCGATGATCTCCATCTGGTCGCGCGGGAACGAGTCGTCGTCGCAGCAGGTCGCCTCGAGGTCGATGACTAGATAATGCGTATGCGAAGCCATGGCCGCTAAGATGGGCCAGCGATGACTGAAGCGCCCGGACAGATTCCCGGACAGGGCGAGGGCTCGCCCCCCGGCTACACATGGGCCGACTACATCGCCCAGCTCGTGACGGAGCAGGGCTCGCTGGCCTCGCTCGCGCTCGCGTTGGCCTCGCTCGCGCCCACGCCCGAAGATCCGGCCTCGATCGAGCGGGCGCTCCGACGGCTGCGCAAGCGGGGTCACCTCGACGGAGGCGCGCTCGGGCGACGGCTCCTGCGGGCGTTCGGCTTGCCCGCGAGCGTAGAGGCCCGCTTGCGCTGGATGGGCGCGTATCACAGCCGGTTCACCGATCTCCCGCGCTCGCTCTGCTTGGATCAGCTCCGCTTGTGGGATCGGCCGCCGGTCAGCGAGTCGCGCGCGCGAGTGTGGATCGAGCTCGGGCTCGCGAGCGTGGCGCTGCGTGGGCGCGAGCGCGACGTCGCCGAGGTGCACCTTCGACGGGCCAAGGCCGCGTCCGGGCACGACGCGGCCGCTCGCGCCGAAGTTGGGCTGTGCGAGGCGTTCATGGCCAACAAGGCAGAGGCGCGCGAGCAGGTCGAGGCAAAGCTCGCGGAGGTCGGACGGACGCTCGAGCAATTCGAGCTGCCCGCGAGCGAGCGAGCCTGCCTGCACGCGCGATGGATCGATCAGCGGGCGTTCCTCGCCAACAATCCCCCACCGGGGCAGCAGCCCGATCCCGCCGCCGCGCTGGCGCTCTATCGGCTGATCCCCAGCGAAGGCACGGAGCCCTTCGTCAGCTACCGACGCGATGCGGGCATGGCCTACGCGCGCTGGAAGCTGGGTGAGCGAGGCGAGGCCATCGCGCTGGCCAAGGCCGCCGTAGAGCACGCCGGCGACGGCGGCTTCGTGCGGCTGCGGTCGATGGGGCTGCACCTCTTGAGCCGGATCCTCGGTGACGCCGAGGGAGCTGCGGCACGCGAGCGTGCGCTCGCGATCGCCAGGCGGCTCGAGGACGAGGAGCTCGCGTGGCGGATCGAGAGGCGCTCTCGCGCCGACTGACTCGAACGCTCAGCCGCGCAGCAAGGGCCGGATCGCGGCGCAGACCGTGTCCCGATCGAGCCCCTGGGAAGGCTACCCGACTCGCCGCGGCTTTCCGCTCAGCGCAAACGCGACGCCGCCGATCACCACCGCCCCGGCACCGAGCAAGCGCAGCGAGATCGGCTCGCCGAGCAGTGGCACGGCCGCGGTCGCGGCGAGGATCGGGACGAGCAGCTGCACGATGCCGGCCCGCGCCGTGTCGAGGTGCGGCAGCGCGGCGTACCAGATCGCATAGGCGATGCCCGACGCCACCGCCCCCGAGCCGAGCGCCAAGCCGACCCCTTCGACGCTCACGATCGGCTCGCTCGTCGCCGACCAGGCGAGCACGACCACGATCGCGGGCACCAGCGCGCCAGCGAAATTGCCTGCCGTAGTCCCGAGCGGATCGTCGGCGGTCTTGCGGCCGATCAGCGAGTACGCACCCCAGGCGACCCCGGCCGTCGCCATCAACACCGCGCCGATCGGATCGGGCGCCGAGAGCCCCGGCGCGACCAGCCAGGCGATGCCTCCGATCGCCGCGAGCAGACCAATCCAGGTTCGCGGACCCGGACGGTCGCCACTGACGAGCGCGCTCGCCAGCATCGTCGCCTGGACCGCCGCAAACAGCACCAGCGCGCCGACGGACGCACCGATCCGCACGTACGCGAGCGAGAAGGCGATCGCATAGCCGAACAGCGCGAGCGTGCCCGAGAGCGTGCCCCGAGCCCGCGCGCGGCTCGGGCCGGCGAGCGCGATCAGGACCAGCGCCCCCGCGGCGATGCGGATGCTCGTGAAGCTGGCCGGATCGATCCGCGGCGTGCCAGCCAGCGCGAGCCGACACAGCAACGAGTTCGCCGCGAAGCCGAGCAGCGCGAGGCCGACGAGCGCCGACAGCCGTGCCCGCGAGATCGGCTGGACGAGGTCGGGGCTGCGCTCGCTCATCGGCCGAGCGAGCGTACGCCAGCTCCCCGGCGCTCACGAGCAGCAGCGCCGCGTCCGGGGGCGACCTCGGGTCAGGGCACGTTCATTGCGTCTCGCTCGACGCGA
>CBFGLP010001546.1:0-1865 GCA_965649595.1 uncultured Myxococcales bacterium
GACCACGTTGGCGGCGATGTTGGTCGACAAGGTCGCCACGCTCAAGGCCAAGAGCGCGAGCACGACCGCGAGCACGCCGTCGAGCCGGCCGACCAGCACCGTCGGATCCCAGATCGTCTCGCCGAAGATCACCGTCGTCGCCGAGGTGACCGCGACGCCGATGAACGCGAACAGGGTCATCGTCGTGGGCAGACCGATCGCCTGGCCGAGCATCTGGTCGCGCTGCGACTTGGCGTAGCGGGTGAAGTCCGGGATGTTGAGCGAGAGCGTTGCCCAAAACCCGACCATCGCGGTCAGGCTGGGGAAGAACACCGACCAGAATTCACCTTCGCGCGGCTGCCCGGGGTCGAACGCGCTAGGCCGGGAGAGCATCGGTCCGAGCCCGTCGGCGCGCACGTACGCCCAGCCGAGCAACAGCAGGCCCATAGCGATCAGAAACGGCGCCGCGAGGTTCTCCAGGGTCCGGATCGACTCGACGCCGCGGTGAATGATCACTACCTGGATGGCCCAGAACCCCAAGAAGCAGGCGAGCTCGATCGCGTTGATGCCGAGCACCGGGAGGTCGGAGAGCGCGGCCAGATCGGCGCCGATCAGCACGTCGAGCAGCTGAAAGATCGCCGCGCCGCCGACCCAGGTCTGAATGCCGAACCACCCGCACGCGACCAAGGCCCGCAGCAGGCTCGGCACGTGGGCGCCCTTGATCCCGAACGCCGCGCGAGCGAGCACCGGGAAGGGCACGCCGTACTTGGTCCCGGCGTGGCCGTTGAGCAGCATCGGGATCAGCACGATCAGGTTGCCGAGCGAGATCGTGAGCACCGCCTGCAGCCAGCTCATGCCCTGATCGATCAACCCCGACGCGAGCATGTAGGTCGGCACGCAGACGACCATGCCGACCCACAGGCTCGCCATGCTCAGCACCGACCAGTGCCGCTGCGAGACCGGCACCGGGCGGAGGTCGTCGTTGACCAGGCCCAGGTCGGGGTTCGTCAGCTCGAGCGAGGGCTCGCGCATCCCCTGCCCTCTCAGTCTTCCCCGCGCTCCGGCAGCACGCGCTCGACCGGCTTGGTCATCGCCAGCTCGTTGCGACGCGTCTGCGCAGCCCAGTAAGGCGCGTGGCAGGGCCGGTCGACGTGGCGGCCGGCTCCCCGCTCGGTCCGCAGCTCGCCGCGCGCATACACGACGCGCCCGCGCGAGAGCGTGTAAGCCGGGTTGCCGATCACCTCCATGCCCTCGTAGATCGAGAAGTCGATGTTCTGGTGGTGAGTCGCGGCCGAAATCTTCCGCGTGGCCTGTGGATCCCAAACCACGAGATCGGCGTCGGCCCCCGGCTCGACCGAGCCCTTCTTGGGGTGGAGGTTGAAGATCTGCGCGGCGTTGGTGGACGTGACGGCGACGAACTCCGAGGGCGTCAGCCGACCGGTCCGCACGCCGTGGTGCCAGAGCACCGCCATGCGATCCTCGACGCCGTTGGTGCCGTTGGGGATCTTCCTGAAGTCCTCGAGGCCCATCCGCTTTTGCGGCGTGCAAAAGCAGCAGTGATCGGTAGCGGTCGTCTGCAGCATGCCCGCCGCGAGCCCCCGCCAGAGCGCGTCCTGGTGGTGCTTGGGCCGAAAGGGCGGGCTCATCACGTGGTGCGCTGCCTTGTCCCACTCGGGATGGCGGTAGACCGAGTCGTCGATCACGAGGTGCTGGGCGAGCACCTCCGCGAACACCCGCTGACCCTCGAGCCGCGCGCGCGTGACGGCCTCCAGCGCGTCGATGCACGAGGTGTGGACCAGGTAGAGCGGCACGCCGAGCACCTCGGCGATTCGGATCGCCCGGTTGGCCGCCTCGCCCTCGACCTCGGGCGGGCGCGAGAGCGGGTG
>CBFGLP010001547.1:0-2173 GCA_965649595.1 uncultured Myxococcales bacterium
GTCCCGGCAAAGCCGTGCCGGGTCCTCCACCCCCTGCCCGCCCCTCTCAGGGGCGTTGGTTCGTACCTTGGGCCGAGACTTGATTCGTCCGGACGCAACCGAGCACAGGGATTAGTCAGCCCACAGCAGCCCACAGAGCGACTCCCGCGGCCTCGCGAGCGTGAGCGGACCATCCCTTCCCCGCCCGATCACGCCGTCGGAGCCAGCCTTCGGGTCGATATACTCCAATGAACACCATGAAGCTGACGGGACGGATTCTGTGGTTGACCGAAGACAAGCAGGCGCTCGCTGATCAGCTCGCGGGCGTCAACCCCAGCTTCGATCCCGCGGATCCACCAGCGCTGCACTTCGGCGTCAACACCGACGCGATGATCAACGGAGCCGCCTGCACGCTCGGCTACACCGGCGCGATCCTCGGGCCCTACTTCCTGCAGAGCTTCAAGGACACGGTCGAGGTCGACGACGTCCGCAAGGGTGGCTTTCAGGTCGTCGTGGGTGGCGACGCCTACGGCAGCGGCTCGAGCCGCGAGGTAGCGGTGGTCGCCCACCAAGGCGCGGGCATCGAGCTGGTCATCGCGCGCAGCTTCCAACGGATCTTCCAAGAGAACATGGTCTACGCGGGCCTGCCCTTCTCGACCGACCTCGGCGTGGTCGCGCGGCTGCAGGCAGGCGAGGACGTCGATCTCTCGGCGCTCGGCAAGGCGCTGCCGCCCTTCTTCCGAGCCGTGACCGAGGCTGGCGGCCTGCTGCGCTACGGCTCCAAGGTGCTGGCTGGCGAGGTCGGCCCCACCTACTCGGTCGATCGCTCACCTCGGCCGATGACCTGCATCGAGAAGATCGTCGCGCAGAAGGCTTGGGTCGGCGCCGGAAAGCCCTTCGGCATCGCTTCGGTCCAGCCTGGCGATCAGGTCCTGTGCGAAGCCGACTTTCGTGGGGTCCACGAGTACACCGGCGGCATGGTCATGAACCTCTACGCGCAGGAGTGGGCCGACGCGCCGATCCACCGGCCCGAGCTGGCGGCGGCGTTCGAGGATCACTTCGTGCTGATCGATCAGCCGACCGTGCCCTTGCGGGTCAAGCAGGCGCGGCTCGAGTCGGCCCGCGAGCTGACCCGCGAGATGGTCGAGGCCTGCGAGCGCAACGGCATCCGCCTGCACGGGCCCGGTCGCCCCTACCCTGCCGGCGTCTGCCATCGCTTGGTCGTCGAGGACTACGCCCGGCCGGGCGACATCATCGTGCTGACCGACAGCCATACGCCGACGGCCGGGGTCATGAACGCGTTCGCGTTCGGGGTCGGCTCGACGGCGATGGCCTTCGCGCTGCGGACCGGGATGATCCCGGTGACCGTGCCCAAGACCGTGCGGATCTGGGTCACCGGGGACGCCCGCGGCGTGCTCTCGCCCAAGGATCTGGTCCTGCACCTGATCGGCGATCCCTTCTTCCGCGAGGAGCAGTGGCGGGAGTCGCCGACCGACACCTGCGTGATCCAGCTCGGTGGTCCGGGCCTCGATCAATGGAACGTCGACGAGCTCTCGGTGATCACCAACATGACCGTCGAGGGCGGCCTGATGACTGGCATCGTCGAGCCCTGCAAGCCGCTGCGCGAGTTCTTGCAGCAGCGCCGCGGGACCGACTACGCCGATCGCTTCGTCGCACCGGACGAGGGGGCCAGCTACGTGCGCACGATCGAGGTCAACCTCGACGACGTGCCGCTGACCGTCGCGACCCCCGGTGACTCGCGCAACCGCATGCCGCTGACCAAGGTCGGGGACGTCCCGATCCACAACGTCGTGATCGCCTCGTGCACGGGCGGATCGCTGGCCGATCTGCGGGCAGCCGCCGACGTGCTGCGCGGACGCTCGCTGGCCGAGAAGGTCCGCGTGACCGTGACCCCGTCGAGCGCCGACGTGGCCGCGGCCGCGCGAGCCGAGGGCTTGCTCGAGCTGTTCGGCTCACTCGGCGCGGTCGTGACCGAGCCCGGCTGCGGCTCGTGCATCGGCAACGGACCCGGCATCCCGCTCGAGGGCGAGACCACGGCCAGCACGACCAACCGCAACTTCGATCGCCGGATGGGCGGACCGGGGCCGGTGTACCTGGTCTCGCCCGCGGTCGCGGCCGCCTCGGCGGTGACCGGGCGGCTGACCGATCCGCGTTCGCTGCTTCCTTAGCCCCC
>CBFGLP010001548.1:0-4873 GCA_965649595.1 uncultured Myxococcales bacterium
CACGGCCTCGGTCGTGGAGGTCAGGTTGTCGCGCGAGGCCAGCTCGTCGAGCAAGGTGCTCGCGGCCTCGAGCTCGCCGAAGCTCGCGTGCATGCTCGCGAGGCGTAGGACATGGTTGGGCTCATCGGGCTCGATCCGGCATAGATCGCGCTGCAGCTCGAGCGCCTCTTCGCGGTGGCCGTGCAGCTGGGCGCGAGCCGACTCGCGCGAGAGCTCGGCGGCCCGGTGCGCGCATGGCCGCCGGAACACCGAGGCTTTCTGGAAGCGCTGGGCCTGCGCCTCGATGTCCTGCTCGCGCAGCGGGATCGCGCGGAGGAACGCCAGCCACTCATTCTCCAGATCGACGAGCGACGAACCATACGTGCGTTCGAAGTCGCCGGCGTTGCCGTAGAGCTCGGCGACGGCAGGCCACCCGCGGGTCTCGGCCAGCCACAGCACGAACGAGCCAGCGGCCGTGTACGCGCGCGCGGCCGCGGCGGCATAGAAGCCGGCGCCCATGATCGTGGCCATCGGCGGGCGCTTCTCCAGCCGGTCGAGCACGGCGGCCTGCTCGTGCAGATCGAGGTTGTCGAGCGGGCGCGGGGCCAAGGCCGTGGGCACGCCCTCGATCAGCGCGCCATTGAATTTCCCCAGCTTCAAGGGGAGGCCGAGCAGCGGATCGCCGAAGTCGCCCATGAACGCGTGGCCGAGCTCGTGCGGCATCACGTCGTGGGGCCAGGGTCGATGCGAGAGGTACATCTCCTGCCGCCAAGGTGGCGAGACCTCGACCTTGTCGGCGCCGAGCAGGGCTTGGCGCTGCTCGCCGGTCAGGAACACGAAGCTCTGGACCTTGCGACGCGGGGCGCTGCCGAGCCGCTGCTCGAGCGCATGCCAGGCGAATTCGTGCTCGGCGACGACGAACTCGATCTCGCGTGCGGTGATCGAGTTGGGCACGTAGTGGATCTCGAAGTGCTCGGTCTCGCGGGTGGCCGAGAGCACCTTGGCGAGGCTCTCGCGGGTCGCCGTCCAGCCGCGCTCGGCAGCGGCGAGGCCGACGACGCCGCTCGCCAAGGTCAGCGCGAGCGCGACGATCGTGCGCATGCGGTCGGCACCGGGGGCCGCGAGGTTGCGCCACTGGAACCGCAGGCGCTGGTCGACCAACACGCGCAGGAGCAGCGCGACTGCGGCGGCGATCGCGAGATTGTAGGCGCGAAACAGCAGGTAGCGGCTGCCGATCGCGATCAGCTCGTCATAGATCGGGCCCGAGTACCAGCCGAAGAAGGGGTCGTAGGCGAACACGACCGGATCGACGTAGAGGCGGCGCAGGCCGACGAGCACGCAGAAGCCGAACGGCGCCCAGCCGGCCAGCAGCTGCACGCTTCGGCGTCGATCGCCGACGACGATCGCACCGGTGACGCCCGCCAGCCAGCCGAGCAGCGCGGACGCGACTGGGCCCAGGAGGTAGTAGGCGAGGCCGCCGATCGGGTCGCAGTTGACGTTCCAGAGCTGGCCGATCAGCAAGAGCGCGAGCGGAATGCCGAGCAGCCAGGCGAGCTCGCGCATGCCGAGGGTCGCAACCCGCTCGAGCGAGCTCGGGCCATCGCTCATCGGCGTGACTCGGATCGCCCGCACGTTGTCGACCCCGGCCGCGGCGGCGATGAGGCTGAGCAGCGGGGCCAGCAGCAAGCTCGAGAAGTACCCGAGCGTGCCAGCCATTGGCACGAAGCTCAGCGCGAGCACCAGCACGAAGAGCAGCGCTCGTCGACGCAGGCGGGGCTCGAAGGGGATCCGGCGTGCGAGGCTCAGCAGGGCCGACACGCGGGAGAGTATGCACGCAGGGCAAAACGCCGGTCACGTGCGCGAGCCCGGCCGGGCCACGAGCGGGGCCAGCGAGGATCGAGGGGCAGACGATCGCGTGCGGGCCAGCGGTCCGTGGTCCACGGTCGATATCCATGACCGATCCCTATGACCGGCCCGAGCAGATGTTCCCGCGCCTCGGGCGGGACCAGATCGATGCTCTGCTCCCGCGCGGGGAGATCCGGGCCGGCTCGGCCGGCGAGCTGCTCTTCGATCTCGGCAGCAACGATCACCCCTTCATGGTAGTGCTCTCGGGCCGGATCGAGATCGTCCAGCCGCGCCTCGACGGGTCCGAGGAGCGCATTCGGATCCACCAGCCCGGCGAGTTCACCGGCGAGCTCGACATGTTCTCGGATCAGCGCAGCCTGGTGCGCGGACGGATGCTCGAGGCAGGTGAGGTGCTGGCGATCCCGCGCGATGCGTTCCGCGAGGCGGTCGCGAGCGACGCGAACCTCAGCGAGCTGGTGATGCGGGCGTTCATCCTGCGCCGCGTCGGCTTGCTCGAGCACGATCAGGGCGACGTGGTCGTGCTCGGGACCTCGCACTCGGCCGATACGCTGAGCTTGCGGCAATTCCTCGGTCGCAACGGCCACCCCTACCGCTACCTCGATGTCGAGCGAGACGAGCTCGCCCAGCGGATCCTGACCCAACTGCGGATGGGCCTCGACGCGATCCCGATCGTGATCGTCCGCGGGCACGTGCTGCGCAAGCCCAGCAAGCGCGAGGTCGCCGACATGCTCGGGATCTCGGGCGAGCTCGGTGACGCGGTTCGTGACGTGGTCGTGATCGGGGCGGGCCCGGCTGGCTTGGCGGCGGCCGTCTACGGCGCGTCGGAGGGGCTCGACGTGGTCGTGCTCGAGAGCGAGGCGCCGGGCGGGCAGGCGGGGACTAGCTCGAAGATCGAGAACTACCTCGGGTTTCCGACCGGGATCAGCGGGCAGGCGCTGACCGGGCGCGCGCTGACCCAGGCGCAGAAGTTCGGGGCTCGAATGCTGACGCCGCGCAAGGCGGTCGCGCTGCACTGCGATCAGCGGCCCTATCGAATCGAGCTCGACGACGGCGAGAGCGTGCGGGCGAAGACCGTGGTGCTGGCGACTGGCGCTCGCTACCGGCGGCTCGCGGTCGAGCGCTTGCGCGAGCTCGAGGGGCGCGGGGTGTACTACGGGGCGACCAACCTCGAGGCGAGGCTGTGCAGCGGCTCGGAGGTGACGATTATCGGCGGCGGCAACTCGGCTGGGCAGGCGGCGGTGTATTTGTCCCCGCAGGTCCGCCACGTTCACATGCTGGTCCGGGGTGCGGGGCTGGTCGAGACGATGTCGAGCTATCTGATCGCTCGGATCCAGTCGTCCGATCGCATCACCTTGCACCCCTACACCGAGGTGGTCGACGTGATCGGCAACGATGGGCCCGAGCCGATCCTCGAGGCCCAGGTCTGGCGGGACGGCGGGGGCACGACGACCACGCACCCGATCCCTCACCTCTTCGTGATGATTGGGGCCGACCCGAACACCGATTGGTTGCGCGGCTGTGTGGCGCTAGACGACAAGGGCTTCGTGCTGACCGGCGATCGAGCGTGTGAGCGGGAGCGCGAGTGGCCGCTCTCGCGTCGGCCCTCGTTCCTCGAGACCAGCTTGCCCGGGGTGTTCGCGGTCGGTGACGTGCGCTCGGCGAGCGTCAAGCGGGTCGCGTCGGCGGTCGGCGAGGGCTCGATGTGCATTCGCTTCGTCCACGATTCCCTGGCCGAGGCTCCAGCGACATGAGCGAGGCAAACGAGCCCTGTAGGCACCTGCTCGGCCTCGAGCACCTGCAAATGCCCAAGCGGCAGGTCTGCGAGCGCTGTGTGGAGATCGGGGCGAGCTGGGTCCACCTGCGGACCTGCCAGACCTGCGGCGTGACGCTCTGCTGTGACTCGTCACCCAAACGTCATGCGACCGCGCACTACCACGAGAGCGGGCATCCGGTGGTCGCCTCGGCGGAGCCAGGCGAGCGGTGGTTGTGGTGCTACGTCGACGAGGCGATGGCGGACTATTGAAGAATTAGGTGGGCGTGAATCAAGAGTTCAGAAACGACCAAAGAACGCAGCCTCTCGATCTCGGCGGGGATGCGCGCGCTGCCATGCGACCGGTGGAGCAAATGCCGCGGCGGGTGCATCGCTAGGAGCGTCCGAATTCACGCTGGCCGATGAGCGATTGCAGCCCCGAGGTGACGAGGCCTCCGACGCGCGGCATGAGTTCGACCACCGGGTGCTCGGGCGCTCGGTACCTCGAAGTCGCACGAAGCGAAGGGGAAGACACGATGCCCAAGCGGCGACACGTGTACGCGTTGTTCGACGATCGCCAGCGAGCGCAGGAGGCCTACGATGAGCTCCACACGCGCGGCTGCGCAGGTGAGCACTGTAACGTGATCATGCAGGAGCAGGTGCTCGAGGACGAGGACCTGCCCCTCGGTCAGACCGCGGCCCGGGAAGGTGCGGTCAAGGGGGCCATAATCGTCAGCTTGGTCGGAGCGACGGCACTGGGCGCCCTTGGCGGGCTGCTCGGGGCTGGGCTGCTGATCCCGGCTTTGCTCGGAGCGGGTGTCGGGGCCGCCTATGGCGGCATGTTCGGGTCAATCTCGGGCTCGTCCGATCCCGCCAAGGCGCTGCGCGAGATCGAGGCGCAGATCCGGGCCGGCAAGGTGCTGGTCGCCGTGGAGACCGACGACGCCGCGCTCGAAGGCGTGTGTGAGACGGTCTTCGAGGCGCACGGCGGCGTAATGGTCGGCGCTTGATCCCCGGCTACTGCGTCAACACAGGGTGACCGGATCGCTCGGGACTCTGCCAGATGCACACGCCCGGCTCGCGAGCGGTGAGGCGGGCACGGGCACGCAGATGCCCTCGCTGATTGCACAGGCCGGTGGGAGCTCGCCGGCTCGCAGAGCAAGTAATCGAGGCCCCCTTGGGGGGCCCAAACGAGCAGCTGCGAACCCGAAATCAGCCCACCGAGATAGCGAAGCGGGTCGCTTCGCTACCTCGCGGTCGCGAAGCGGCCGTGCGTGG
>CBFGLP010001549.1:0-7193 GCA_965649595.1 uncultured Myxococcales bacterium
AGCAGGGCATCGGCCGCCTGGGCCACCGAAGTGGAGCTCTTGTCGCCTTGCTGTGCGTCGACCAGCGCCTGCCACTCGTCACGCAGCTCGACCGGGACCGAATCGGGATCGACCAGTCCCCCGCCCTCGTTCGCCTTGGAGCGGCAGCTCACCAGCATGGGAAGGATCGCCAGCGCCGCGACGCACAAGGCGCGATGTCGGCGGAGGTTGGCTGGGAACACGCGGTCGTGCACGCCCGCGAGTGTACGTGCACCCTCGCGCACACCCAACGATCCAGCCAACTCGGGCTTGGCCGAGGGGCGGACCCAGCGGGGGTGGTATATCCCCGGGGTGGCGTCACCGGAGAATCTGGACGAAGACGACCGGTTTGGTGAGAGCAGCCGCTACACGGCTCACCTCGATCGCGGCTGGTCGCTGCTCGATCAGGGCGACTACCAACGGGCGCGCAGCTCCGCCCATCAAGCCCAGCGGCTCCGCCCCGACGTCCCCGACGCGGCGATGCTGATGGCCGCGATCGCCCTGGCCGAAGGTGACCCCGAGAGCAGCCTCGAGTGGTACGAGCGCGCGATCGAGACCGACAGCGACTACGTCGACGCTCAGATCGCCGCGGCTCAGATCCTGCTCTACGACCTCGACGATCCCAAGCGCGCGATCGCCCGAGCCGAGCAAGCCCGCGAGCTCGACGAGGCGACCGCGGCCGACCGGCTAGATCTTGCCCTGCTCGAGGTCGAGGCCCTGCTCGTGCTCGACGAGGTCGAGCAGGCCAGCGAGCGCTTCGCTGCCCTGCCCGACGTCGGCCTGCTCGAGGAGCTGCTCGATCCCTCGACCGATCCCGAGCGCTCCGTCGCGCTGGTCAGCGAGCTCGGCGTCGTGTTGCCCGAGCAGCAAGGCGACGAGCCGGACCGCGAGGAGCTCGAGCATGCGCTCGCTCGCTTCGTGCAGCTGGCAGTCCGGATCGCTCGCTTGCATGTCGACCTAGGCGAGCCCGAGGGCGCCCTGCCCTGGCTTCGCCGGCTCCTGCACCGCTTCGGTGACGATCCCGAGCTGTGGTACCTGGCCAACGAGGCCGCGTTCTTGGCTGGCGATCCGATCGCTGCGGCCAACGCCGCGCTCAAGGTGATGCAGATGGACGCGCTCGCCGGCGTGCCCGAGTGGCTGCCCAAACCGAGCGAGCTGCACCAACAGGTCGTCGAGCTGCTCGCTGCCTGCCCCGACCCCGAGCTGAGCCGGCTCGCCCGCGAGCCGGGGTTCGTGATGTTGATCAACGAGGCGCCTCCGATCGAGATGGTCGTCGAGGGTGTGGACCCGCGCATGCGAGCGATGGCCTTGGCCTCGCGCGGCGGCTCGGATCCCAGCGAGCGTACGCGGCTGACCGGCCTGGCCATCTATCGCCGCAACATCGCGCGGCTGGTCCGGGATCCAGGGTCGCTTCGGCGAGAGATCGAGCTCTCGATGTTCGACGAGCTCGCGGCGTTCTTCGGGTTCGACGATCGCCGGCGACAGAAGCTCGGCCTACCGCCGAGCGAGGGGTTCATTGGGGCGTCCGGACCGCGGCTCGGGTCGTCGAGTGACGAGCTCGGCCAATCGCCGCGACTTGGCAAGCTCGGCGCGATGCTGCCCGCGCGGGACAGCGCGACGCTGACCGAGGGCCCGAGCGAGCCGACCTCCGAGTCGGCCGCCCCCGAGCGAGAGACCGAGCCGGTCGCGGTCGAAGCTTCCCCCGAGCCGCCCGCCCCCTCCCGCGCGCGCGAGCCCAAAAAAGCGTCGAGTCGGCCATCCACGGGGCGCAAGCAGCCGGGCAACCAGTCGAGCAAGAAGCCCAGCAAGCAGCCGAGCAAAAAGAAGCCCAGCAAGAAGCGGGCGAGCAAGTAGCTCGTCGCCATCGGCACCCTGCCGGCGAGGCCAGCGACACGTTGCTAAACGCGTCGGCGGAAGGGCGAGAGCATCCCGAGCTCACGAGTCTTGCGCTCGGCCTGGTCCTCAGCCAACCCGATGAATTCATCCAACCGCAGGCTGAGGATCTGCGCCAGCTTGTAGAGCAGCTTGGCGGCGAGCGTGATGTCCTCGCGCAGCACGTCGTTGAAGTTGCTGCGCTCGAGCACCAGCGCCTGCACGGGCGTCGTCGCGGTGACGGTCGCCGAGCGCGGCCGCTGGTTGAGCAGCCCCATCTCGCCGAAGTGGGCCCCGCGGCCGAGCTTGGCCAGCGTCTTGCCGTGGCGGCTGACGACTACGTCGCCCTCGACGATCACGAACATGCTGTCGGTCGAGTCGCCCTCGCGGATGATCACGCCGCCGGGCGGGAACTCGACCGACTCGAACCGGTGGAAGACCCGGACCAGCTCGGCGTCGGCGAGGTCCATGAACAGCGCGATGTAGCGGAGCGTGGCCAGGTTGTTGGTCACCTGCTTGCGCCGCTGCGTGTCGTCGGGCCGGGCCGGCATCTCCGCGACCCCGCGCACGACGATCGCCGAGATGTTGTCCCCGCCCCCGCGCTGATTCGCGACCCCGATCAGCATGTGCGGCAGCGTGAGCAAGTCGGGATCGCCGAGCATCCCGGCGAGCTCGATCGGATCTTCGACGTAGCTCGACAGCCCGTCCGAGCAGAGCAGCACCGTGTCGCCCTCGACGATGTCGAACACCAGCGTGTCGACGGCGACCGAGCGCTGGATCCCGACCCCGCGCGTGACCAAGTTGGCCATCGGGCTCGCGCGCGCGTGCTCGGCCGACATCATCCCGTTGCGGACCGCCTCGTTGAAGAAGGTGTGGTCCTCGCTGAGCTGCCAGAGCCGGCGGTCGCGGACCAAGTACATGCGGCTGTCGCCGACGTGGCCCATGAAACCCTTTCCGTGGATGGCCAGCAGCGCGATGCAGGTCGTGCCCATCCCGTGCTTGCCGGCGCTCGCGTGGGCGAGGTCGAACACATCGGCGCAGGCCTGCTGGATCGCCGCACGCAGCAGCTGCTCGACCGCATCGCAGCTCTGCTGGGTGCCGTCGTAGGCGTGCAGCACCTGCGCGTTTTGGGCGACGTAGCGCTGGATCGACTGGATCGCCGTCGCCGAAGCGACCTCGCCGGCCGCGTGCCCACCCATGCCGTCGCAGACGACGTAGAGGCCCAGCGTGTGGTCGACGAGGATGCTGTCTTCGTTGTGGCTGCGGCTGCGGCCGACGTCGGTCTCACCGTAGGCGTGGATGTGCATGGGGGGTTCGGGCCGCCGAAGCGGCCGGCCCACCCAGGCTATCGCAGGCGCGGGACGAACGACCAGAACATCTATCCGCGTGAGCGCGACATCGCTCAGCCCTCCGGTACATCCGGTACACAGACCTCACCGAACTCGATCTGCGGGTTGGCCCGGAAGGTGTTGAGCCCCTCCCACGACCTCGGCTCGAACTGCGGGATACTCCCGTCCTCGCGCACGTTGGTCACGTGGTAGGTGTGCTGATTCCAGATCCGCCGCGTCGCTACCCAGCGATCCTCCGTGTCTCGCATGACCACGAGAGTTGGGTGGGCTTCGTCGTTCTTGCTGGCCACGACCAGCATCTCCGCCGAGCCATCGTTGTCGACGTCGGCGATGACCGGATACTCGATCAGCGTGGAGCTGTCCCGGTTGGTATGTAGCAGCAGCTCCCCGGCGCTACCGAACACGAACAGCTTCTCTTCGTCGGCGTAGGCCGCCAGCGCCACGCCGTCGCCGAAGAAGTCGAACGCGCCAGCGCCCGCGGCTCCGCTGTGGTCCGCGACCGATCCCCAGTAGCGCACGGTCCCATCGATCTCGTAGACCTGAAAGAGCGTGCGCGAGGCGTGCCCGAATTCGGGCTGCCCGTCGCCATCGAAGTCGTGGATCACTACCGGCCGCCTCCACTCGGTGACGGTGAAGGGTGGCTGCTCGGGGCCGAACCCGTACCACACCAGCGCGCCGTCGTGCTCGATCAGCGCAAGACCATCTTCGCTGGCCAGCAGCACCTCGGGCAGGCCGTCATCGTCGAGGTCGGCGACCTGCGGAAGGCCCCGCGCCAATCCGGTGATCCACAGTGGCGCTCCGTCGTGGTGAAAGGCCGCGTGGCCGATCACGACCTCGAGGTCGTCGTCACCGTCGAGATCTGCCAGGGTCGTCGCGCTGTAGTGGCTGGCCTTCTCGCTCAGCGTCTGGACCAGTGTGCCCTCGTGGTCGTAGATCAGGTTGGCGACGACGATCTCGACGTCCCCGTCGTTGTCGAGATCGCCGAGCGCCGCCGCATCCGGGGGGTGCCCGTCCTCGTAGTTCAGCGGCAACGTCGTGGTCCACTCGAGCTCGCCGGTGTGCGAGAAGGCCAGCATCACGCCCTGCTGGTAGGCCTTGGTCACGATCTCCACGAAGCCGTCGCCGTCGATGTCGCCGAGCGCCGGAGTGAACCCGGGATCGATGTCCACGTCGATCCGAAAGTGGAGCGCACCAGTGTCGCCGGACAACACGTAGATGTGGCCTTCGCCCATCGGATAGAGCGACTGCGGAGCCGCGACTAGCACGACATCGGGGATGTCGCAGAGATCGATCGCGTCGTCGCCGTTGTCATCGGTCAAGTTCGCGACCAACGGGATGACATTGGAGTGCCGATCGATCGGATCGGTGAAGGTCCATTGGATGTAGGGCTCGAACGAGTCGGTCGGCGCCTGCCTCTCGCACACCCCGATGAGCTCGAGGTCGCCAGCGGCCGAGCACTCTGCGGGAGGAGGAGCGGGCGAGATGCCGTCGGGGATCGTTAGCGTGTCGAAGCGCGGCCCCTCGTCCGGATCGCTGGTATCGCCCTCCCCGATCGTGGCGGTGTCAGATTCGGAGGCCGGGTCATCCGCCCCCGAGCCGCTCGTCGCTTCGCCGACCTCGTCATCGTTCGTCAGGACAATTCCGTCTGGAGAGCAGCCCAGGCTGCCGAGCAGGGCCAAGGGCAACAACGACGCCCGCGCACGATCATGAGTCGTCATCGAGCATGGGTGTCCTGCGGCGCGGTGGAGCTGTTCAGATTTCTTCACTTCGCTCGAGGGCCCCTCGCGCGCGCTCGAACGCCGAGCTCGAGCTGGAGGCCGACCCCGAGCCAAGGCCCGCGCAGCACGATCGCCCCCGCCGGCGTCAGCCCACGCGGACCGCCGATCAGGTAGCCACCCTCGAGCGCGACGGCCAAATCGACGCGGCCGAGCTCGAAGGCCAGGCCCAGCCGAGCCTGCGGATCGACGCCGAAGCCGGCGATGCTGGAACCACGAAGATCGCTGCCCGGGCGCGGTCGACCGCGGATGCGCTGGTACGCGAAGCCGAGGCCGAGATCGATCAACAGCCCGATGCTCGGGCTCAGCGTGACCCGAAGGTCGCCGGCAATCCGCCCGCCTGCGGCCAGGACCTCCACACTGCCCTCGCCCGCACGAGTCGAGCCGAGCTCGACGCTCAGGTCGAACGCAGGCCCGAGCGTGACGCGTGATCGACCCACACGAACGCGTGGCTGGTAGCCGAGCCCGAGCTCGGTAGCGTGCAAGGCGCTCCCGAGCGCTCGCCCGCGCTGCCCGGTGTGTAGGGTGAGCACGTGGTCGAGCCGCGCCGGGTCGTCGGGCACGGGGCTCGCGAGATCCGAAGCGACGGTCCGCTGCTCGGGCGACGCTGGCGGGGGCGGGTGCTCGGTTGGCCGGTGCGCTTCGACGAGCTCGAGCGCGGCGGCTTGCTCTTCGGCCAGGGCCGGAGGAGGCGGGTGCTCGGCCGGCACGAGCAGCTCGAGCTCGGCCCACGAAGCCACGAAGAGCTGCGCAGCGCCGATCGCCACGGTTCGCGCCGGCTCTGGATCGCTGGCGTCGAGCACCGGCAAGCGCCGCTCGATCCGCTTGGCGGTAAGCGGATCATCGATGGCGATCAGCGTCGCTTCGTCGCTGCACACGACCTCGACTCGAAAGCGTCGGCTCGGATCGCGGGCCTCGAGCACCAAGCCGAGCTCGAGCTCGAGCAGCTCGCCTACGCGCTCGGCCGCGACACCGCTGCAAGCCTCGACCGACAGCTCGACGCCCCCCTCCCCCGTGCCTGCGCTCGTGCTGGCGAGCATCAGCGCGAGCCAGATGGTGAGCGACGCCTGCGCGAGCATCCGGCTGCTCAGCGGCCCGCGAGCGCGCGCATGCGAGTGCCATGCAGCCCGCTCGGAAAGTGGTCCAGATAGGCCTCGGCCGCCGCCTGACTGCGCTCTGTCTCGCCAGCCAGCGCCCACTCCTCCGCCACACCAGCCAGCGCATCTTCGGCCAGCGGATCGTCGGGGAAGCGCTCTGCATGGCTCGCGTAAGCCTCCGCTGCCGCAGCATGGCGCCCGCGCTTGGCCTCCACGCGCGCGAGGGTCAGCAGCGCAGATCCGAGGTAGGGGCTGCTCGCGTGCTGGTCGACCAGGCGTCGCAGCTCGTAGGCCGCGTCCCCGAGCCGACCTTCGGATCGCGCGAGATCGGCCCGACGCATCCGCTCGGCCGCGCTCGGGCGCTGCTCGTCGTCCTCGTTGGCCTCTGCCCTGGGCTTCGCTGCCTCGCCGCGCGCTCGTGCAGCGCCGACCTCGGCCCCGCGCGGCTCCACCGAGACCATCCGCTCCTCGGCACCCTCCAGGCTCGGCGGAACCCGTCGGCCCGAACGGGCCGAAGAGGCCCTGCGGACACGCGCCTGCTCACCCGCCCGCAACACGATCGAGCGCTCGCCATCGGCGACCTCGACCTCGCCCTCGAGCACCAGCACCTCGACCTCGTGCTCGTCGACCGCGACCTCGAAGACCGTGCCGTGGACGCGAACCCGCACATCATCGACGTGCACCTCGAAGGTCTGCCCCGCTCGCTTGGCGACCTCGTAGCGAACCCGGCCAAAGTGTTGGTTCACCTGCAGAGCCGGCGCGTCCTCGACCAACTCGACCTGGGCGCCCATCGTCAAGATCGCGCGCGAGCCCTCACCGAACTCCAGCACGCCCCCGGGCGCGAGTGTGGCCTCGCTCGACCCACCCTCTACCCGCGGCTCGATGCGGCTCTCGTCTGCTCGCGCTCGGTCGTCGAGCTCGTGCGTGCGCAGGAGCATCAGCACCAGCGCCACTAGGAGCGCCAACGCCAGCGTGAATGCCGACCACGCCCACACGCCCCCCACCCTCGCCCTTCGCTCGCGCACGGGCGGCTGTTCGAGCGAAGGCTCGCGCGTAGGCTGCTCGGCCCGCGCCGCGAGCAC
>CBFGLP010001550.1:0-2038 GCA_965649595.1 uncultured Myxococcales bacterium
CCGAGGTCGCCTCGTCGAGGATCAGCACCCGGGGATCGCGGAGGATCGCCCGGGCGATCGAGAGCCGCTGGCGCTGGCCACCGCTGAGCTTGACCCCGCGCTCGCCGACGATCGTGTCGTAGCCGTCGGGGAACTCGCGCACGAACTGGTCGGCGTTGGCGTCTCGCGCCGCGGCGACGATCTCGTCGTCGCTCGCGTCGAGCCGGCCATAGCGAATGTTCTCGCGGATCGTGCCCGAGAAGAGCACCGGCTCTTGCGAGACCACGGCCATGCTGCCGCGCAGATCGGCGAGCGCGAGCTGGCGAATGTCGACGCCATCGAACACGATCCTGCCCGCCTGCGGGTCGTAGTAGCGCAGCAAGAGCCGCCCCACGGTGGTCTTGCCCGAGCCGCTCGGACCGACCAAGGCACAGACCTCGCCGGGTCGAACCTCGAGATCGAACTCGCGGATCACCGCGACGTCGCGATCGCCATACGCGAAGGTCACCCCCTCGAAGCGGATCTGCCCGCGCGGCTGCGCGAGCCGGTGCGGGCGGGGGGCGTCGGTGATCTCGGCCTTGGTGTCGAGGATCTCGAAGATCCGCGCGGTGGCCCCGAGCGCTTGGTTGTAGCTGCCGACCAAGCCCGCGAGCGAGCCGACCGCGCCCGCGACCGCCATCGTGTAGAGGAAGAAGCCGGTCAGCTCGCCGGGCGTGATCTCTCCCTCGATGACCATGTGGCCGCCGAGCCAAAAGATGCCGGCGATCGCCACGAACGCGAGGAAGCCCGACACCGACATGAACCAGCTGCGCGCGCGGATGCGATGCACGAAGAGCGCGAACGCCCGCTCGATGCCCTGCTCGTAGCGCTCGGCCTCGAAGCGCTCGCGCGTGAAGGCCTGCACGGTGTCGATCGCCCCGAGGCCCTCTTGCAGCCCGCCCGAGGCCTTGGCCAGCTGATCCTGGGCCTCACGGCTGAGCCGCCGGATCACTCGCCCCCAGAGCGTGGCTGTGATGATCAGCGGCGGGACCACCCCGAGCATGACGCCGGTCAGCATCGGGTTGAGCACGAAGAGGATCACGACGCCGCCAATCAAGGTGACGATGTTCCGCAGCGCGATGCTCAGCTCCTCGCCGATCACCGACTGCAGGCGGGTCACGTCGTCGGCGAGGCGCGAGAGCAGCTCGCCGGTGCGGTTGCGGTGGTAGTAGCTCTGCGGGAGCGTGAGCAGGTGGCGATAGACCTGCTCGCGCAGATCGGCGACCACCCGCTCACCGAGCCAGCTCATCAGGTAGTGCCGCCAGAACACGAACACCGCCTGGATGGCGAACACCGCGACCAAGAGCAGGGTCGTCTGGTCGAGCGACTGATAGTCGCGGTAGGTGAACGCGCCATCGATCGCGGTGCCGAAGTACTTGGGGTAGATGAGCCCGAGGCCCGACGCGACCAGCAGCGCACCGATAGCGATCACCAAGCGGCCCCAGTAGGCCGAGGTGTAGCCAAACAGCCGCCACAAGCGAGCCCAAGGTGGCTGGCGGTCGACCGCCGCGTGGGCCTCGGTCTCGCGGGTCTCGCCTCGGGGTTCCGCCATCGGCGGGAGCGTACATCGACGGCAGGGCCGAGCCGACCTCGGGCCTGCCTACTTTGGTAGGGCCTCGCTCGACAAGCTCCGCGCGGCCCCGCTCAGGGCGTCAGCGTGAGCATGCCGTCGAGGCCCTCGAAGGCCAGGTTGGCCATCTGCGGGAAGGGGTCCTCGTATTCCAACACCGCCTCGGCGATCGTGGGCTGACCGCTGTTCCAAGTCAGCACGAGCTGCGCGCCCGCATTGCTGACGTTCACCTGTGCGACGGGCAAGGTGATGTCGAGCATCAGCTCCGCGGCTGCCAGCGGGTCGGCGTTGTCCCAAAGCTCGACCGTGACGGTGCCCGCCATCGGATGCGGGAGATCGGTCACGCCCGTGACGGCTCCGGCGTCGTGATCGGCCTGGTTGTGCGGGACCGACACGGGGAAGGGATCGCCGCCATTCGTCATCACGAAGTTCTTCACCGACACCTCATCG
>CBFGLP010001551.1:0-1634 GCA_965649595.1 uncultured Myxococcales bacterium
GCTTGGCCATCGAGGCCTCGCGGGTGAACTGCTTGCCTTGCTGCTTGAGCCACGCCGCCCGCAACACCAGCATCCGCGCGGCGTCGAGCTCGGTCGCGCTGTCGGCCACCATCCATTGGATCGCTTGGAAGTCGGCGATCCGCTGGCCGAACTGCTGACGCTCGAGCGCGTACTTGGCCGCGAACTCGTGGGCCGCGAGCCCGACCCCGAACGCGAGCGAGGCGATGCCGATCCGCCCGCCGTCGAGCGCCATCATCGCGACCGGGAAGCCGCGATCGACCTCTCCCAGCAACGCGTCGTCCCCGACCTCGACGCCCTCGAACTCGAGCGCAGTGGTGGTGCTGCCGTGCTGACCGAGCTTCTCCTCGGGCTTTCCTCGCGTGAGCCCGGGCGCGTCGCCGGGCACCAAGAAGGTCGAGATACCGCGCGCGCCCGGCCGATCGCTGGTCCGTGCCCAGACCACGAACAAACCCGCGTGCGTGCCCGAGGTGATCCACAGCTTCGAGCCATCGATCACCCAGCCGCGATCGGTCTTCCTCGCGCGGGTCTTCATCCCGCCAGGGTCGCTGCCGGCCCCGGTCTCGGACAGCGCGAAGCCACCGACCACGTACTCGCCCGAGCAGAGCTTGGGTACGTGCAGCTCGCGTTGCTCGGCGGTCCCGAACGCAGTGACGACCTCGGCGACCATGTTGGACACGCAGATCGCAACGGTCGTGGCCGCGCACGCGCGCGCGAGCTCGGTGACCGCGAGGCTGTAGGCGACCGCGCCCGCCTCCACGCCACCGTACTCGCCCGGCACGTTGATACCGAGCAGGCCCAGCTCGGCTGCCTCGGCCAGGCTCTCGCTCGGGAATCCGCCCTCGCGGTCGAGCACGGGCGCCCGCGGAACGAGCACGCGCTCGGCAAATTGCCGAGCGCTGTCGCGGATCATCGTCTGGGTCTCGTCGAGCTCGAATTCCATCGGCGCTTCGGGCTCTACTAGCTCACCAGGCCTCGCCGACGCGGCCGTTGTAGGTGTGCGTGTACGTGGTCTCGGGCGGCGGGTCGAACTCCCACTTGTAGACCTTCTGCTCGACGCACTGGCCGAACTGATCGGCGTCGCGGGCCGGCTCGCCGCCTTCGGTGACGTACTTGCCCTTCGCGTCCTTGGTCCGCCGCTCCTTCACGTCCGCCGAGAGCATCTTGACGTTGCTGACCATGCCCGAGGGCTCGATCGTGAACTCGAGCGCGAAGTCGCCGGCGACCCAGCGGTTGTCGAGCCGCGACATCTCGGACTCGAGGCACTTCTCGAAGTCGCTCACGTAGACGCTGGTGATCGTGTCCTCGATCGCCGCCTGCGTGCGCGGGTCGATGCCCGAGCCTTGGCTCTCGACCTTCTCGTAGTCGGTCGCGACCATGTCCTGCTGGTACTTCTCGCCCGAGTACTCGGCCAAGAGGTCTTGATTGGTGGGCTGCTTGGGCTTGCAGCCGAGGCCGACCACTACGCTGGCGAGGCCGATCAGCGCGATTGTCTTGCTCTGAATGTTCATTGCTTCGCTTCCTTCCGGGTCAGGCCGACATCGCCTTGAGCAGGTTCGATGCTATCACCACGCGCTGAATTTCGCTGGTGCCCTCGTAGATCTCGGTGATCTTGG
>CBFGLP010001552.1:0-8451 GCA_965649595.1 uncultured Myxococcales bacterium
GGAGCGGCGACTCGGACCGTGGCCCAGCAGTCGAGCGCGCGCTGATAGTCCCGCGTCGCGAAGAGCACCATGCCCGCGACCAACTCGATCACCGAGTTGCCGCGCGCGTGCTCGAGCGCCGCGTCGACGTCGGCGCGAGCACGAGCGAGCAGACCCTGGTCGGCGAGGAAGCAGGCCCGCAAGAGCCGGGGGAAGGCGCTCGGGGTCGCGAGGATCCGCTGCGTCAGCGCGGAGTCGAAGCGGCCCGCGTCGAGCTCACCGAGCAGCTGCTCGGTCACCTGCAGGTTGCGCCGCCGCATCATCGCGTTGGTGGTCACGCGCGGCGATGTTCGCAGACGCGTCGATGCGGGCAAAGTGCCGATTTCGACGCTCACGAGCTCGCGGGCTCACGCGAAGGGCCGCAGCTCGTCGGTCCCATAGAGGCTCGCGTAGCCTGAGCGGACCCCCCAGCAGCGCTCGCGCTGCGAGCAGCTCGTGCACGGATCGGGCTTGTCGAACTCGCCGCGATCGATCCCCGCCTCGACCTCGGACAGCTGCTCGTAGTCCCCTAGCCCGTCCGGCTTGAGGCAGAGCGGGATCGAGCACATCGACTCGAAGCCGGTCACGACCAGGCCGAGCACCCGCGCCCGCTCGAGCCCCGCGAGCAGTGGCCCGAGCACCTCGGAGTAGCGGGGGATCAGCGCCTGCGTGCGCGGGACCAGATCGGTCGAGGGCGCAACGAACGAAAAGGTCAGATCGAAGCCGGGCCAGCGCGTCGCGACCAGCTCGACGAGGCTGGGAAAATCTTCGGCGTTGCCGCGGCACATCACGAAGTTGATCCGCGTGCGGACCCCGTTGACGTGCAGCTGATCGAGCCCCGCGACGGTCTTCTCCCAGGTCCCGGGCGCGTTGGTGATCGCGTCGCAGACCTCGGCTCGGCTGCCGTGCAGAGACACGAACGCGTTGTCGACCCCGGCCTGCGCGATCGTCCGGCACAGCTGCGGATCCGCCAGCCGGATCGCGTTGGTCTGCAGCTCGATCGAGCGCACCCCCTGCTCGCGAGCGAAGCGCAGGTACTCGGGCAGCTTGGCGTTGAGCGTCGGCTCGCCGCCCGAGAGCGCGATCGCGGCCCCTTCCCGGGCAGCCTCGGCGATCGCCTCGCGGACCACCGACTCCGGCGGCGCGGGCAGGTGCGTGGACACGAAGCAGAAGTCGCACGCTTGATTGCACACGAAGTGGATCCGGATCGTGTGCACGCTCCATGCGTTGCCGTGCAGGTCGCGACCCAGCTCGCGGGAGACCAGCTCGCGGCGGATCTGCTCGTCGACGCTCGACACCAAGGTCAGCCGCCGACGCGTGCGGTCCTCGTGGATCGGGTGGACCTCGATCGTCTCCCGTGCGAGCGAGCGCTCGGGCACGCCGGGGCAGCGGTCCGCGACCATGCAGCCTTCGCACTCGGACACGTGCCGATACCCGGCCCGCGTCGCGCCCCCGCGGGACAACCCGAACAGGTGACCGATCCTCGCCGGCTGCTCGAACAGGCACGCCGGCGGCAAGAGCTCCGGATCCAGCTGGATCGCCAGCGCCGAGCGAGCCCGCATGCTCGGCACCCGCTCGAGCAGCGCCGGGTCGAGCTCGCGGACCCCTCGGTCGCAGCGCTCGATCGCCTGCACCACCGCGAGCAACTCTGGCGGGTCTGGATCCTCGATCGGCACCCGCAGCCGCACGCCCGAGAGCCCAATCCCCGCACTCAGCAGCTGCTCGGGCAGCTCGTGCACACGCAGGAGATTGGCTCGCAAGAGCGGCAGCTCCAGCTCGATCTCGATCCCCGCCTCGTCGAGCGCCCGCAGCCCCGCGAGCGCACCAGAAAAGCTCCCGGACACGCGCGTCACCGCCTCGTAGTCACGCTCCCACCCCGGCACGGACACGCGCGCCCGCGAGAGCCCCGCCTCGCGCAGCGCCTGGGCCCGGGCAAGCGTCAACCCGACCGCGCTCGTGGCCAGCTCGATCCTCGGCGGTCGATCCCCGGCGCGCGCGAACGCGATCAGCCGCTCGAGATCTTTTCGGAGCAGCGGCTCGCCCCCACCCAGCACCAGCACGTCGCAGCCCTGCTCGCGCGCCGCAGCGATCGCCCGCGGAGCCGCGCGGACCAGCTCGGCCGACTCCTGCGGCGCGCAGCGACAGTGACGACAACGAAGCGAGCAGCTCCGGTTGGTCTCGATCCGAGCCGTTCGCATGCTCGCGCTCGATCTTCAACCCTGCGCCAGCGCGACCGGCTGCATCGCGGAGAACCCGTGCGCACGGATGTAGCTGATGTGCATGCCCCGACAGTCGGCGTCGTAGATGCAGGTCTTGCAGCGCAGCGACTTCGACCAGTAGCGATCGAGGATGTAGCGCTTGATGTAGCGGAAGATCTCGAGCTTGCCGTCGAGCGTCATCATCCCGGTGTCGAGCATCGCCGGCCGCTGACGGGCCGGGCGCCCGATCACGCAGCTCGGCACGTCGTCGACCGGGACCGCATGGGTGAAGCGGCGGAAGAACTCGGGCAGATCGACGTCGTGCTCGGCCGACTCGGTCAGCCGCTCATGGGTGGGCTGACGCAGGGCCAGCCGGCTGGGCGCCTCGACCATGGCGAGCAACCAGGGCTCGACCTCCTTCGACAGCTCGACGCAGACCTCGAACGCGTGCGGCAGCGCGAGCATCCGCTCGGCCTCCTCGACGCTGCGCACGACCACGCGAGCGACGGTCTTGCCGAACAGCCTCCCGTCCGCGTCGATCGCCTGCTCGAAGCCGGAGTAGTCGTCGAGCTCGAGCTCGAGCTCGCTCAGGCCGGCGAAGAGATCGAGCCGACCACGGCCGACGTGCTCGAGGCTCGGCGCGACCAACCACAGCCGCTTGGCCTCGGCCCGCTCGATCTGGGCGGGGATCGGCGGGTACTCGGGCTTTTGATAGCCGAGCCCGCCGCCCAACAAGGGGAGGTGCAGCTTGCGGTGCTTGATCTTGTCCGGGTCCTCGCCGAGCGCCGCCGCAGCAGCCTCGGCCGTGACCTGGCTGCCCTCCGCCTCGGCCGCGCTCAGGAACTCGACCATCTTCCTGCGCGTCTGCGAGCGCTCGGCCGAGGCCGGGTCGCCGCCGTACACCGGGCCCTGGTGCTCGTCCCACTCGCTGTCGTAGCGGACAACCTCGAAGCGGCTCTTGGCGACCGTCTCGCGCACCTCCTCGAGCGTGTCGCAGACCGGCTCGAGATAGCAGTGCGAGCAGCGGTGCGGGTGCCGGCAGTCGAGCGGCACGCCGGCGTCGAGCAGCAGCTCGTACTCCTCCTTGCGCCCGCGGACCTCGTCGTTGAGCTTGTAAGGATCCTGGATCAGGTTCTCGTAGCCCTCGAGGTGCGGGACCGGGAACCGGTTGAGCCAGATGTGCATGTCCGGCCGCTTGCTGTACTCGAACGCCGCGAGCAAGTAGGGCCGCATCTCCTCGAGATCGTAGAAGAGCGTCTCCTTGCCCTCGGTGTAGGCCCGCCCGAACGGGATCACGTGGAGCAGGTCGTACTCCTTGACCCCCATGTTGGTGAACTTCTCGAGCAGGTCCGGCAGCGTCTTGACGTTGCCCCGGCTCACGCACACGTCGATGTTGATGATCACCCGCCCGTCGTCGAGCGCGTTTTGCAGGCCGATCACCTCTTGATCGAACGCGCCCTTGGTCCCGACCAGCGCGTCGTGGATGCGCGCGTTGACGCCGTGGATCGAGAACGTGATCTCGTTGAGGCCCGCGTCGATGCACTTGGTCAGGAACTCGCGGTACGCGAACATCCGGCCGTTGGTCACGGTCTGGATCTTGCGGTACCCGGCCTTGCGCCCGAGCTTGATGAAGTCGACGTAGTTGGGGTGGATCGTCGGCTCGCCGCCCGAGAGGATCAGCCGGTCGGCCCCCTTGCGACGACCGTCGAGGATCTGCTGCTTGATCTCCTCGCGGTCGCGGTTGGTCCCGTTGTGCGTGTGGGCGTCGAGGCAGAACACGCAGCGGTCGTTGCAGTCGAAGGTCAGGCGCACCCAGTTGCGCTTCTCGTGGGCGGCCTCTTCCTTCTCGACGTTCTTGGTCGGGTCGCCTTTGAGCGAGGGCTGGGTCTGCGTCGGGGTCGCGCCGTCCATCGCGGGCATCATAGCGGCGAGGCGGCTCGGGATGGGGCCGCATCGACCGCGATCGAGCGCGCGATGGTCCCGCCCAGACCCCTAGGGCCTCACGCCCGTATTGGGCTGCGTCAGGGTCACCATGCTCTATCGTTGGTCCGAGGTCATGGTCCGCTCGCTCCTGGTGCTCGGGATCCTCATGGTCGGGTCGGCCTGCCGCCTCGTGCCCGCGCCCACGCTCGCCCCCGCCCCGCTCGAGTCGGAGCCCCAGGCGTGCCCGAAGTGGCTGATCCGCGATCAGTCGGCCGAGCTGCCCTTCGAGCATGCGGCCGAGTCCTCCGGTCCCGCGCGCGTCGATCCTGGCCGCCGCTGGCTCGCCGCCTCCACGGGCGACGGGGTCGCGGTGTATCGGCTGTCCGACGGACGCGAGGTCGCGCTCGAGCCCTGGCCCAGCGAGCCTGGCGTCGCTCTCGAGTGGGCGTGGTCGAGCGAGTCGGGCCGCCTGGTGCTGCTCACCACCCGCCCCACGATCCCCCGAGCGATCGGCACGTCCTGGGAAGATCTGATCGAGGCGCCGCACGAGACGACGCTGGTCGAGCTCGATCCCGAGACTGGCGAGCGCTCCACGAGCTCGTGGTCGTCCGACGCAGCTCCGGTCCTGCGCTCGATCGGACCGCTGCACCTCGGCCCACGCGCGCAGCTGGTGTTTGGCAGGCACTACCCCCACGATCGACCCGGGACGATGCAGATCGCGTGGCTCGATGCTCACGGAAACCAAGGCTCATGGTCGATGCCAGCCTCGGGTTTCGCGTGGTCGGCCGACGCCACTTTCTTGCTCACCTGCAACAAAGAGGACGCGACGACCATTCATTGGCGCACGACGGGCGTCGCTCCAACTTCGCTGCCACCGATCGACTGCGAAGCGCTCGGCGAACAAACCATTCTCTTTCGCGGCGGAGACCGGCTCGGGCTGCTCCGCGCCGGGCAGCGCTTCTCGTCGGCCGTGTCGCTGAGCTACGAGGGAGAAGCCTATCCCGATAGGGATGCCGTGAAGTTCGACGCTGAGGAGCGCCAAGTTGCGTGGGAAGACGCGGGCGTCCTGCGGATCAACGACACCTCGACGGGCGAGCTGCTGCTCGAGCGCGAGCTCGAGTTCGAGCTCGGCGCGATCGCCCACGTCGAGCCGGAGTGCGGTCTGCTCTTGGTCGACCTGCAAGGACGACGACGCTGGCTCCCAACCACCGCCGGTGAGCCCGAGCGCAGCGTCGGCATCCCGGCTCTGCCGACGTTCAGGTCGCGCATCGAAGCCGGCTCGCTCGCGGGTGAGCTGGTCGTCTCGAACCACCTGCTCACGCAGTGGAGCGAGCCGCCGATCTTCTCGGTCCTACACTGGAAGCGAGCGGGCGGCCAGGCGCTCACCTCGCGCGAAGTCAGCTTGGACATTCAAAAGATCGACTACACCGCCGGCGAGACGTGGTTCATCGACGACACGCTGGTCTCCAACGGCATCGAGGGATGGCAGCGGGTGTGGCCCGAGCCCGCAGGGCAGCGGATCGCGTGGCCCCACGTCGAAGCGCCCGGAGACTGGGTCCAGCATCGCTCGACCATCAGCCCCGACGCGCGCTGGCTGCTGGCCATCAGCTCGGTCTACGTCCAGCAGGGCTCGGGCGGCACCACGCCCTCGGGTCGCATGCACATGTACGACCTGCGCGACGACAGCCTCACGTGGTCGGCGACCTTCGAGCCCCACGTCACCGCGCTCGCCATGACCGACGAAGCGCTGTGGATCGCCGAAGGCCCGCGCTCACACGTGCACGTCGAGGCCCATCGGCTAGCCGACCTCGCGCCGCTCCACTTCCTCGAGCCCGAGGGGCTCGAGGGTCGAGCCATCCTCGCGCTGCGGCCTGCCGGTGAGCGGATCTACGGCCTGCTCGAGCCCAGCCAGGCCAAACCGAACAGCGCCTTGATCGCGTGGACCGCTGACGGCCACCAGCTGTGGAGCGTGCACTTCGATCGCCCGAGCCTGCCCTTCGAAGGCCTCGACGACATCTATGCTGGCCGCGATCTCGAGGGTCGATGGTTGCGCGTCGCGAGCGACGGCGCCCACCTGATCATCGAGCGACCCGGCGCGCTCGCAGAGCTGTGGAGCGTCTCGGGTGACCCGATTCGCGTCCACAGGGCCAAGCAGCTCGCGTTCGGGGACGACCCCGACACGCTGCTAGCCGAGGTCGCCCAGGGCCGCTTCGAGGCTTGGTCGATCCGCACCGGCGAGCGACGCTGGACCGTGCAGCTCGATGGCGATGGCAACGCGCACTTTCGGCCGGATTGACGATGACGCATCGGGCCACATCTCCCCGCGTGCTCGGGCTCCTGGTGCTCGGGCTCCTCATGGTCGGGTCGGCCTGCCGCCTCGAGCCCGCGCCCACGCTCGCCCCCGCGTCCGCACCAGCTCCAGAGCCGAACACGTGCCCGAGCTGGCTGATCCCCGACGACTCGACCGCGCCCCCCTTCGAGCACGCGGCCGAGCCCCTCGGTCGCGCGAGCATCGACGCCAGCCGCCGCTGGCTCGCCACGTCCACGAGCGACGGAGTTGCGATCTATCGGCTCGCGGACGGCCACGAGGTCGCGCTCGAGCCACTGCCGACCGAGCCCGGAGCGATCCTCGACTGGGCGTGGTCCAGCGAGCCCGGTCGCTTGGTGCTGCTCACCAGCCGCCCTAGCGATCCCAACGCTCGCAGCTCGGACTTCCTGAGGATCTGGTCCGACCCGCCGCACGAATCGACGATGGTCGCCCTCGCTGTCGAGACCGGCGAGCGCTCGACGCTCGCGTGGTCGCGCGAGGACGAGCCCGTGCTTCGCTCGCTCGGACCGATGCGGCTCGGTCCACGTGCGACGCTCGTGTTCAGCGCTCCTTTGATCGTCGAGCCGGAGTCCGCTGGAAAGACGCGCGTCGAGTGGTTGGATGCAGGGGGGAGCGAGGGCTCGTGGTCGTTCCCGATCTCGCACTTCGAGTGGTCGGCCGATGCCGAGCTCGGGGTCGCCTGCGCCAGCGATGGCGTGCGCGTCCGCTGGCGCACGACGGAGCTCGGCGAGCGGTGGCTGCCGAAGGCCGGCTGCCCAGCGAGCGGCGAGCGAACCATCCTCTTCAGGGACGCCGAAGGTCGGCTCGTGCTGCGCCGCAGCGACGATCAATTCATGACGACCGTGCCGCTGACCCACTCCGGCGAGGCGGCTTTCGCCAACGCGACCTTCGACGCCGAGGAACGAACCGTCGTGTGGGCGCGCGAGGGTCTGCTGCACGTCAACGACACCACGACCGGAGAGCTGCTGTTCGAGCGTGAGCTCGGGTTCGAGATCGACGCGATCGCCCACGTCGAGCCGGACTGCGGCGTGCTGCTGGTCGACACGCGAGGACGTCGGCGCTGGCTCCCGACCACGGCGACCGGCGAGCCCGAGCGCGTCGTCGGCATCCCAGCCCTTGCTCGCTTCGCGCCGCAGATCCAAGCGGGCTCGCTCGCGGGCGAGCTGCTCGTCTCGCATTACCGATTCACGCAAGCAAGCCCATCACCGATCTACTCGGTCCTGCACTGGAAGCGCGGGCAGCCGCTCGGCTCGCGGGAGATCGAGCTGGCTCCCCCAGCCATCGAAGACCTCGCCGACACGTGGCTCGTCGACGATACGCTGGTTGCGACCGGCAAGGCCGGACTCCAGCGGCTGTGGCCCGAGCCCGCCGGGCCACAGCTCGCGTGGCCCGAGACCAAGCAACGCGGTGACTTCATCGACCATCGCTCGGCGCTCGGCCCCGACGCTCGCTGGCTGCTGGCGATCAGCAGGCCCGTCGTCATGCCGCCCCTGATCGTCCGAGTCAACGAGTCGACGCTGCCCTCCGGTCGCATGCACATGTACGACCTGCGCGACGACAGCCTCGCGTGGTCAGCCAGCTTCGACCCCCACGTCACCGCGATCGCGCTCACCGACGACGAGCTGTGGCTCGCCCGGGGCCCTCGCTCGAGCGTGCGCGTAGAGGTGCGCCGGCTCGCCAGCGGCAAGTCGCTCCGGACCCTGACCGTCGAGGGCCTCGAAGGTCGAGCCATCGTCGCGCTGCGGCCTGCCGGTGATCGCATCTATGCCCTGCTCGAGCCCAACGAGGCCGAGCCGAACGGAGCGTTGATCGCCTGGACCGATCGCGGACAGCGACTGTGGAGCGTCGCTTTCGATCGCCCGAGCAGCCCACGCGGCGGGATCTTCGACACCTACGAGGCCGGCCGCGACCTCGACGGTCGATGGCTGCGCGTCGCGAGCGACGGCAGCCACCTGATCGTCGAGCGAGACTGGATGGTCGCGG
>CBFGLP010001553.1:0-2689 GCA_965649595.1 uncultured Myxococcales bacterium
CGGGCGAGGACGCCAGGTAGATGGACGTCCGCGCCCCCTTCTCCGCCGAAATCATGAACGGCGAGCCCAGCTTGACGAGGTGGCGGAAGAAGCCCTTCGTGTTGTGCCCGAAGCCCGTGCGCACCACGCCGGGGTGCAGGGCGTTGGCCGTCACCCCCGTGCCCTGCAGCCGCTTCGCCAGCGCGCGGGTGAACAGGATGTTGGCCAGCTTGGACCGGCAGTAGACCGGCCAACCTTGGTAGCTGCGCGTGCAGTTGAGGTCGTCGAAGTCGAGGCCCGAGCGCGCGGCCTTGTGGGCGTCGGACGACAGCACGACGATCCGGCTGGGTGCGCTGGCCTTCAGGCGATCGAGCAGCAGCTGGGTCAGCAGGAAGTGGCCGAGGTGGTTGACGCCGAACGTCGACTCGAAGCCCTCCTGGGTCTCGCTGCGGGTGTCGAGCACGAGGCCGGCGTTGAGGATCAGGACGTCGAGACGATCGTAGCGGCGCAGGAACTCGGCGGCGAACGCCTCGATCGAGGCGAAGCTGGCCAGGTCGAGCGACATGAACTCGACGCTCGAGTTGCCGACGGCCTCGCGGATCTCGGCCCGGGCGACGTCGCCTTTGCGTTGATTGCGGCTGGTGAAGATCACCTTGGCGCCGAGCTTGGCGAGGCCGATCGCGGTGTGCTTGCCGATGCCCGAGTTGCCGCCGGTGATCAGCACGACCTTGCCCTGCATGTTGGCGCTCATGCCTGCCGAGTAGCGAGAGCCGAGCCCCGGTGCAAGGGGGGCGGCTCCTAGCGGGTCGGAGGAGCCGGCTCGGGCTCGAGTCCGCTCGGTAGCCGCTGGCTACCAGATCTGCGCCGTCGAGGTCGGCATAGTGGTCGGCGGGGCCCCACGCCCGAGGCGCGCATGCACGAGAGTCTGTACCGCGAGCAGTCGCTCTATTCTCCGGTCACTCGCGCCCAACCTACGGGCGATGAGGGCACCTGCTCGGTGTGCTCGAAGGCGCTGGCCCAGCGCAAGGCCGCGCTCGACTCGAGCCCGCGGGTGGTCGCGCAAGCGCAGCGCAAGCAGGCGCTGCAGCGGCGGGCGACGGCGCCTCGCAACGCGACGGGCCTGCCGGACCGGCTCAAGCTCGGGATCGAGCAGCTGTCGGGGGTCGCGATCGACGACGTCAGGGTCCATCGCAACTCGGGCGCGCCCGCCCAGCTGGCCGCTCACGCGCATACGCAGGGCAACCAGATCTACTTGGGGCCCGGTCAGGAGCAGCACCTCGCTCACGAGGCCTGGCACGTGGTCCAGCAAAAGCAGGGTCGCGTGCGAGCCACGAGCCAGCTGGATGGTGGGATCCCGCTCAACGACGAGCCGGCGCTCGAGCGCGAGGCCGACGTGATGGGTCGGCTCGCGGCCCAGGCCTCGCCGCAGGCATCGAGGGAGGAGCTGGATGCGACGCCGAGCGATGGCGCGACGCTCCAGCGGGTCGCTTCAGCCCACGCTGCGGCGCCGGTCCAGCGCCAGGGCTGGCTGTCGGCGATCGGATCGGGCCTGTGGTCGGCAGGCTCGAGCCTGCTCGGAATGGCTCAGGCGCACCCCTACATCACGGCGATGCTGGCCGGCGGAGCCGGGGTAGCCAGCTATTTGCTGGCCAGCAACTATCGCTCGCGCAGCCGGCCGCGGCGACCGAGGCCGGGTCAGGTCGGTATAGAGGATATGCGGCCCGATCAGCTGTGGCGGATGTACATCAACCCGATGGACTTCGACGAGGCCGAGCACTCCGGCGACCCCGCGAGCCTCTACGACAATCAGCAATCGCCGGGCTTTCGCGCGAGCATGACCGCGGCGATCGATCAAGAGCTGCGCTTCGATGGCGGCAACCTCGGGCGCCGGGTCGACTACGCCGAATACCGCCGAATCCACGACCTCGTCACCGCCCACATCCCCGAGGGTGGCCTCGGTACAATGGGATCACGCAACACCATGCGTGGACCATCGGCGGGGCAATGGACTTATCGCGGCACCGACGGGGTGTTCTATACCGACCAGAGCCCGCCGCCGGTAGATATGGACTCGATCCCCTATCCGCCGGTGACCTTCCCAATCAACGACTGGCAGAAGCCGGCGCCCCCAACCCCGCTGGCCGCCGATCTGCTGGGTGAGCAACTCGGGGATCGTGCGATGGTCGGGCCCGACGGAGTGGTCCGCAACAACGGGAACACCATCGAGGTCAACTATGGCGTGGACGAGGGCCCGGTGCTGATCCAGCAGATTCTGGATCGATACTACGACGAGGTCGGGGCGGCGGAGGGACAGGCGGGCAAGCTGCGGGCGATCGTCAAGGCGATCCGTGCGCTGCACGTCACGCACGGGTTTCGCGACGCCAACGGCCGATTGAACGTCAACATCATGCTCAACAAGTTTCTGCTCGAGCAAGGCTTCGATCCAAGCATCATGCCCGAGCAGGGGCTCGGGGTGTTCGGTGGCGCTTTTGATATAGACACGCTCGTGGGAATGGTCGGCGAAGGAATGGGGCGGTTTCGTGGCTATACGAATCAGTAGGAGGGGCGTACGGGTTTACACCCATCGGGTGGTGCGAGATCCTAAGTTGGGCGCAGGACAACGCACGGGGAGGGCTTTCCCGATCATGGAGAGCGCGCCCTATTCGAACAGTGGCTCCCCGGGGCGCTGCGCGCGGGCGAGTTAATTCTG
>CBFGLP010001554.1:0-13055 GCA_965649595.1 uncultured Myxococcales bacterium
AACTCGGTAGAGATCCCCCTGTCAGTTCTGCGCCGGGCTCTTTATGACCTTGTGGCAGAGGGCCGCATCATCCCGGCTGGGGAGAAACGATGGCGCACATACCGCATCTCATGATCAAGCGAGTCATGAGAGCTCATGAGCGGATGTCGTCGTTCTCACAACCCCTCGTAATCACTTGGTTTTCTAAAGCTCAGCGCCGTCAGCGCAGATCTTTAGACTCATGAGCGGACGGTTCCACCTGCCGAGCCACCAGCAATATCGAGTCCAACCACCGCCCGGCTGGCGAGTCATGACCAAGCTTCCAAGTCTCTGCGTCGCCCCACTGCTCCTACTCGGCTGCGCCCACGAAAAAGGCATCAACTCCCCCAGCCGCGGCGTGGTCGTCACGATGACTCGCCTGACCGTCGCCCCCACGCCCGAGAACAACCCCGCTGTGCAGTGGGATCAGGGCAGGCAAGACAGCCGCGGTGACGAGGGATGTGGGCTCCTCGCCGCGCTAGACTTCGTCGCCGCCGGCATCGGCACCGCTGCCGCGACGGTCTGCTCCTTGGCTGCGAGCGATGGCGGTGGCGGCCAGTGGAAAGCCGAAGACCCCGATCTCTTCGTCTCGTTCGAGGTCGGCTCGACGAGCTACGCCTCCCCCGTCATACCCGATCGCGCGAGCCACGATCTGACCTACTCGCTCTTCATCCCTCGTGAAGCTCTGCGCAACAGCGATCTCCAACTCGCGGTTTACGATCTCGACGGCGACAACGCTCGGCAAGCGACGCTCATCGCGGACCACGAGCTCGGTCGCAGCGCTCTCGATGGTCGGCTCGAGCTGAACGGCGCGGACCTCGACGAACCGAGCCTCAAAATCCTCCGCCTGCAGTTCGACGAGCCTCCTAAGCCCCAGGTTGCAACGCTCACGATGTCCGCCAACGACGGTCTCGTTGCGTTTGACCGCCTCGACATCCCCGCAGGTATGCGCGTGGAGATCCGGGCGACGGGCACTTACCGCATCGGCTCGTGGAACGACGCCAAGCTCGGCCCCGGCGGCTATCCAGGCGGCGGCCCAAAGGATTACAACCTGCCGGGGAGGGTGTTTGGCAGGGCCAAGCATGGCGCCGCGGTGGCGTTGCTGCAAAACGACAGCGCCGCACAGCCGGTCGTCGTCGGTGAGTGTGCTCGCTTCATCGCGCAATCAGGCGGAATCCTCTATGTGGGGGTTAACGATGAAGACTACGGGAACAACAGCGGAGAGCTGACCTTCGAGGTGCGGGTGACCACCCCGGATGCGGGTGCCTGGGCTCGAGGAGAAGAGGAAAACTGCAATGGCTAAGCTGTAGTCATTCGCCGCCCCCCTCGTTGACCGGTCTCGTTTCAAAACGCAGCATACATATCCCTCACAGCAGGGCGAACGCGATGAGAACGATCATCCCGAGGAGCAGGATCCACCGGTTCGCCTGAGCGCGCTCCGGTGCTGGGGTGGTGGCCCACTGCCAGGCTGCCAGGATCGCCAGCGCAGACACGGCCAGCGTCCCTGCGGACTCGCGCACGGGCAATGGCTCGACGATCAAGAACGCCGCCTCGGCCACCGCCATGAGGACGAGCAACGCGGCCATGATCGTGGGCAGCCACTTCGAGCTCCAACCTGGGTCAGCCACCGCACAACCCTCCATCGAGCTCGTCGGGGATGTACTTCCCGCAAACGCAGAGCGACGTACCGACTCCAATCGCGCTTGGTCGACGGTAGAGCGGACGCCAAATGACAGCTCACGGCTGAGTTGTCCGAACCTTGGCACGGCAAGATCATGAGAGCCGTTGGTGAGCGGCTATCAAAGCGCGTAACATTGATGACAGCAAAGGACACTCGCGAGCCCGACGTCGCGGCCGATGCTTTCAGCAGCGGCGGTCCACGCGCCGGAACGCCCTTCGTAGGTGTTCCTGGGATCACATCCTTGCCGAGTTTGACATGATGGACAGAGGCGCCGGAACAGACAGCCCACACCTGCGGAGAGCCAAATGACCAATATGACCGACATCTTCGCGCGCCTCGAAGACGCTGGCCTCCCAAAGCGGTTCGTCATGGAGAAGACGCTCCCTTCATGGTGGGAGGGAGAGGTCGCTTCGACGAACTCTGGGTTCCAGCAAACACTATATATCCTCTCGCAACGTCTGGGCTTCTCGTTTCAGGATCTCCTCCACCCCGACCAGGTACTGGAGCCGAGGAAAGAAGCTACTCGCTTCAAGACCAACAAAGGTGCCGACGTTGGTCGGCATGAAATCGCGGCGCTTCTCGCGGCGCAAGTCGCCAAAATACTGCTCGCGAGCATGCCTGATCCGCCCGTCTCGCTGGTGGGTCAGTCTGCCGAGGCGTTGAAGGCACGACTGCTCGACTCCAACCAGCCATGGATCGGCCTCGACGAGGTGGTGGGCTTTTGCTGGACCGCCGGCATTCCCGTATTCCATTTGCCAATAAAGTCTCTCAAGTTGGGAGCTGGCGTCACTACACCAGCTGTGGCATCCATCAACGTTCGGGATCGCTTTGCCATTGCGCTGTTTCAGAATTTCAAATCGGAAGCACGAACGCTATTCATCGTCGCTCACGAGCTCGGGCATATCGCATCGGGTCACCTCTCGGGGCTCGAGGTCTTTGTCGATGATAAAGTCGAGCAAAGCACCGAAGACCCCGTCGAGAAGGCTGCGAACGCATACGCCGTGCGCCTGCTCTGCGGTGACGAGACTTCGTTCGGAGGTCCTGATTCGGCTGCTCCGCAGGCGCTAGCAGATGCAGCGAGGCGTCTTGGGGTCCAGCGTCGAGTCGACCCCGGCCACGTCCTGCTCAACTACGCCTACAATAACAACTCCTACGCTCTAGCCCACAAGGCGCTTGGGCTGGTCGAGTCGCAGCGGGCAATAGAGTACTTGCGCCGCATCCTCAGCCAGAACATCAACTTGGATAAGCTCGGTGACGACGACGTCGAGTTCGTGCAGCGCCTGACCGGCCTGGAATAATCTGCTGATATCTTGCCGCGGAGAAGCGCATCCGCTTGCTCGGCCAAGGCTTGGGCAATCCGATGAGGGTGCGTCATTGCTCCTCCGACACGTGGCGGACCATTATATGCTTCCTATGCCCGCGCCGCTCTCCACTGCATACTCGAGCCCGGTTACGTGGTGATCATGGACCGCACGTTACCCGACTGACTTCGTTCGCGCGCCTGCCCGATGAGCCCACTCGGGAAGCTCTCAGCGACGACCATGCACGCTTGCATGCTTCAACCCCGCAGGCGTGCACTGCGGCTGTTCCTCACACGAGTTTGGAGCGCTACCAGCACAAGGCGACCCAGGCGCCGGAAACCAGCGCTATAGTCTCGACATGGACCCCAAAACTCACCGAGGAGTCCTACTCGCTCCATCCACGTCGGCATGAGCAATGCGCTTGCCCGGCAACGGCACCCTCCCAGGCCTCGACGATCACATCGTCACGCCCGAGACCCGCGAGGAGATGGTCCGCGGCCGTCGTGTCATCACTCAGCCCGCCAACCCGCCGCACGCCGACAGTCACATCAACCTCGGTGCCGCGATCAAGGCCTCGACCGCATCGGGCTACGTAGCCTCCGCCGATCTGCTCACTCGGGTGGGCCCCGGCTCGGACTTTGCGACGGACGTCTCGATCCGCCGCGAAGGCATCGACCCTGCCACGGGCGACCGCTACCTCGAGGAGCTCGCGTTCGAGATCGTCGCCGAGCAGTCGTTGCGTGACATCACCGAACGGGCCGAGGACCTCTCCAATCGCGGGCTTCGGCGCTTGCTCGCCATCTTCGTGAAGCAGGGAGAGGTCTGCGAATGGGAGCCCAACGAGAAGCGCTGGATCGTGCTGCCGCCCGATGCAGTGATCGAGGATCCCACACTGGTGCGCCCGCTCGAGATTCGAGCGTTGCTCGACTCCCAACTGGGTGACGACGCGATGCTGAAGGCGCTCGAAGCCAAGGGTAACCCCGAGTTGGCCCGCATCAAGGCTCGGACGCTCGCGCAAGCCGTTCTGCGCTTGCTCCGAAAGCGAGGCTTGGAGCCGACGCGCGAGCAACACGACGCCATCCAAGCCTGCGGCGACGAGGATCGGCTCCAGCGCTGGCTCGAGGCGACGCTCGACGTCGAGTCGGTGGCGGAGTTGTTGGCCGTGGAGTGATGCACCTCCGCCCGCCCCCGTTCATGCCATCATCGCCCCGGTGACCCCCGTCGACGTCCGCGCTGCCCTCGTCGCCGCCCTCGAGGCCGACCTCGTCGGCCCCTTCCTGCCCGCGGACCAGCCCGGCGGCGGCGAGGAGGTCCTCCCGCTCCCGCCTTCCCGCTGGTACCTGACTGGCTTCCTCGCCCCGCAGGACAGCCGCGCCCCCGATCCCGACGACACCGACTCCGAGGGCGAGCTCGCAGCCGGCAGCGAGAGCCAGGCCGAGGACGCAGGCAGCGATGAGCCCGAGGCCAAACGCCCGCAGCGCTTCCCCGCGTCGATGGGCCTCTCGGTGTTCCTGCCGCCCTCCTCGGGACACGACGACCACCTCGAGGTCGAGGTTCGCTACGCCGAATACATCAAGGAGGACATCGCCGAGGACAAGGAGCATCGCGCCAAAGCAGGCTGGCGTCGCGTCCCGTGTGGACCCTACTTGGTCAAGGTGCCGCTCGATCCCGATCTGCTGGCCGAGGGCATCCGCTGGGCCGCGAGCCCGATGCTGGTGCTTCGTGGCGAGCTGCGCGACGCGGTGATCGACGAACAGCCGACCCGAGTGCTCAGCTTGTTCTTGATCAACGGTCGCGTGCCGCTCGAGCGGGACCGCGATCTCCAGTTCATCTTCCAGGTCGGGCTCACGTTTCGCTACGACGCGGGCTTCGTGCCGCGGCCCAACCGTCGTGGAGAGGACTCGGACGACGCTGATCAGCGGGTGCTCGCGCTGATGTTCCGCGATCGCGTCGAGTGGGCGGTCGGTCACAACACCAGCGTGGTGCAGCCCGAGCCCGACGCGAACGGGCGCGTACGGGTGCTCGAGACCACTCAGCTGCCCTGCTACGAGGTGCGAGCGGTCAAGCACGAGACGGTCGGCATCGAGACCGAGATGAAGAAGCTCGCCCAGATGGATCGCGCTGGGCTGGCGAACACGCTGACGCCCTTGCTCGAAGCCTACGGGGCGTGGATCGACAAGCAGCGCTATGCCTCGCTCGATCGCAGCGAGTTCGAGAAGACCCGCGACACCTTGATGGTCAAGGCCCAGCGCGCGCGCGATCGCATGCGCGAGGGGATCGAGCTGCTGCGCACCGACCCAGAGGTCCACGAGGCGTTTCGTTACGCCAACCAAGCCATGCACGCCGCGGCGCTGCAGGCCGACAAGTGGCGCGAGGACAAGCGCTACACCGAGGGCAAGGTGCCGAACTGGCGGCCCTTCCAGCTCGCGTTCATCTTGCTCAACCTCGCGTCGATCGCCGACCCGAGCCACCCGGATCGCACGGTCGCCGACCTGATCTACTTCCCGACCGGCGGCGGCAAGACCGAGGCTTACCTCGGTCTGATCGCCTGCACGCTGGTGCTCCGTCGCCTACGCGGAAAGTCGCGGCCTGATGAGGGGCGCGGGGTCGCGGTCGTGCTGCGCTACACACTGCGCCTGCTCACGCTCGATCAGCTCGGCCGCGCGGCGACGCTGATGTGTGCGCTCGAGGAGATGCGGCGGCGCGAGCCCAAGAAGCTCGGCAACGCTCGCTTCAGCGTCGGGCTGTGGGTCGGGCAGAGCGCGACGGCGAATCGGCTCAAGGAGGTCCACGCGGCGCTGCACGACTTCACGCCGGGCCGGACCGACTCGCCCTTCCCGCTCTCGACCTGCCCCTGGTGCGGGGCCGACATCAAGATCCACAACATCAAGCTGGTCGATGATCAGGGCAAGCCGAGCAAGACCAAGTACACGCGAGCGGTGGTCTACTGCGAGGGCGAGGGCTGCTCGTACAGCGAGCGCAAGCGGCCGGGCCAGGGCCTGCCGGTCGTGTTCGTCGACGAGCAGATCTATCAGGAGCTGCCCGACTTCCTGGTCGCGACCGTCGATAAGTTTGCGATGCTGCCTTGGCGGGGCGAGGCGGGCATGCTCTTTGGCCGGGCCACGCACCTCGATGACCTGCGCGCCTATGGGGTCATGCACGACCCACCAAAGGGCGCGACCCTGCTACCGCAAGGGCTGCATCCGCCCGAGCTGATCGTGCAAGACGAGCTGCACCTGATCTCGGGCCCGCTCGGGACCATGGTCGGGCTCTACGAGACGGCGATCGACTTCCTGTCCCGCCGGACGATCGACGGGGTCGCTCGGGTGCCGAAGATCGTGTGCTCGACGGCGACGGCTCGACGCGCGCGCGAGCAGATCCGGGCCTTGTTCGAGCGCGAGATGGACATCTTTCCTCCGCGCGGGATCAACGAGGGTGACAACTTCTTCGCGACGATCAACGCCAAGGATCCAGGGCGTCTCTATGTCGGGGTCGCGGCGCCGGGTCGAGCCTTGCGTGCGGTCTCGGTGCGCAGCTACGCGACCTTGCTGGCGGCCGCGCAAAAGCACTTCGATCCCAAGGGTAAGCTCGATCAGCCCGCCGACCCCTACATGACCTTGGTCGGCTACTTCAACTCGCTGCGCGAGCTCGGTGGCATGCGGCGCTTGGTCGAGGACGAGGTCCGCACCCGGATCAAGAACATCGCTGGCGACAAGCGGCCGCATCACTGGGTCGACGAGCACCCCTGGGCGGGCAATCGCACGCTCGATCTGCCCGCCGAGCTGACCTCGCGCGAGTCGACCGAGCGGGTCAAGGAGACCAAGCGGCGGCTCGCCGCGCGTCGGGCCGATGCAAAGGCAGAGAAGGGGGCAGAGCCGCTCGATGTGGTGTTGGCCTCGAACATGATCTCGGTCGGTCTCGACGTCGATCGGCTCGGCTTGATGGTCGTGACCGGCCAGCCCAAGACCTCGAGCGAGTACATCCAGGCGACCAGCCGCGTCGGCCGCAGCTACCCCGGCCTGGTCGTCACCTGCCTCAACGCCTCGCGCCCGCGCGACCGCTCGCACTACGAGCGCTTCGTCGCCTACCACGAGAGCTTCTATCGCGAGGTCGAGGCCACCAGCGTCACGCCCTTCTCCAATCAAACGCTCGATCGCGGGCTGGTCGGGACGCTGATCTCGATGATCCGCCACAGCCTGCTCGACATGGAGGCGCCGCGCGGGGTCATGCGCTTGCACGAGCACCGCGCGCTGGCCAACAAGATCCTCGAGGAGCTGGTCACCCGCGGCAAGAACCACCGCGACTGGCCAGACGCCCAAGCCGAGGGCCGAATGGAGGACGAGCTGCGAGCGCGCGGCAAGAAGTTCCTCGACGCGTGGGAGCGGGTGATCACCAAGACCCGCGAAGGCTCGGGCGAGCGGACCTACAGCGACCTCGACCGCTCCAAGGCCGAAGGCAAGGCGCTAATGTACTTCCCAACCGATCCACGCCCCGACGACTTCGACGAGCGCCGCTTCGTGGCCCCGACGTCGATGCGCGACGTCGAGCCCAGCACGCACATTTGGCTGCGCTTCACCCAACTGGACGAGAGGCACTGATGGCGGGCCCACGCAAGAAGAACGAAGTGGAGGCCAAGCGCCCCGACGGACAGATCCGCCAGAGCCAGATGGTGACGACCTTCGGGCCCGGCTCGATGGTCGACCTCGTCGACCGCGCGGTGGTAATCGGCGGGCTCGAGCATTGGGGCTACGGCTCGGACGGGTTCGTATCGCTCGACGATCCTCGCCTGCGCCGCTCGCTGATCCCCCGGCTCAAGTCGCTCGATCCGAATCTCGATCTCGCGAGCGAGAACTACTTTCGCCTCGCGCCCGAATGCGACCTCCGCGAGGCCTCGACCCGGGTCGGCGTTCAGGCGCTCGAGTTTCCGCGCTGGTTCGTGTGTCAGGGTTGTCGACGGCTGGCCCGCGCCCGCGATGCGTTCGAGGACAAGGGCGGGCGCTATCGCCATCAGTGCGAGAAGAACAAGTCGTCGCATGCGGTTCCGGTCCGCTTCGTGGCCGCATGCAGGAACGGCCACTTGAGCGACTTCCCGTGGATCGCCTTTGCCCACGAGAAGGGTGCTTGCGACCGGCCGGAGCTCTACCTCATCGAGGGATCGACCGGCGACGTCGCGCGGATCATCGTGAAGTGCAACAACTGCGAGGCCTCGCGACCGCTCAGCCAAGCGGGCGTGCTGCCCTATGCTTGCACTGGCGATCGGCCGTGGCTCGGTGGCCGTGCGGCTAACGACGACGGCTGCAAGGAGCAGCTCAAGCTGCTGGTCCGAACCGCCTCGAACGCCTACTTCGCGCAGGTTGTCAGCGCCCTGCGGCTACCCGAGCCCGACCCGGATCCATTGACCTTGCGCCTGCGCGAGCCGGACATCTGGAACGTGGTCCGGCACGCGAGCAGCATCGAGCAATTGAAGGGGTTGGCGATCCTCCCAAACGTCGCTAGCGCGATCGAAGGGCAAAGCTTCGAGAAGGTCTATTCGACGATCGAGCGGGAGCGCAACGCGAGCGAGGGAAAGATCGAGCGACCGCTGCGAAGCGCCGAGTACGAGCGCTTGACGACCGCTCCGGACGAGCAGCCCGGCTTGCTCGCGCCCGAGGGAGCCAAGTTCGCTGCGTTCCAGATCCCTGCTGCCCGCGCAAAGTTGCCCAAGGGGCTATCGAGGCTGGTGATCGTGCCCGAGCTCCGCGAGGTGCGGGTACAAGTCTCGTTCACGCGCTTCGATTCGGTCAGCGCCAACCTCCAGGGCGAGTACGACTTTGGTCGCTATCGAGTGCGCCCGGCCGTGCTGACTCTACCCACCGGCAACGAGAAGTGGCTGCCGGCCGCCGAGGTTCGCGGTGAGGGCATCTTCCTGCAGCTCGATCTCGCGGCGGTCGAAGAGTGGGAGAAGCGGCCGCAGGTTCAGGAGCGGGCCGAGACGTTGCTGCGCGCCTTCGAGGCCGAGGGCAACGGCGACTTTCCTGGAGTGCGATTCTATTTGCTGCACTCGCTCTCGCATTTGTTGCTGACGGCGATCAGCCTCGAATGTGGGTATGCAGCGAGCGCGATTCGCGAGCGGATCTATTGCTCGCCGCCGTTCGGGGATGATCCAGGCATGGCCGGCGTGCTGCTGTCCACCGGCACGACTGGCTCCGAAGGCACGCTCGGTGGGTTGGTCGAGGAAGGTCGTCGCGTACGCCACCACCTGCGCGAGGCCTACGATCTCGGCCGGTTGTGCTCGAACGATCCGGTCTGTGCCGCGCACGATCCCGCCGCCCCAGCCAGTGACCGCCGACTCGAAGGGGCCGCGTGTCATGGCTGTTTGTACATCGCCGAGTGTTCCTGCGAGCGCTTCAATCGCTACCTCGATCGTGCCTTGGTCGTGCCTACAATCGGGAACGACCCAGCGATCGCGTTCTTTCAGGAGCGGCCATGAGCCTCGCGAACGTCAGCGACAGCACGCTCGAGCGGCTTCACAAGGCGCTGGAGAACGGCGCTCTGAGAGCGCCCCTGACTCGTGCGGACCTGATTGCGTTTGGTGTTACCCACCAGCTCGATTCGCTGGTCGGCTCGCTCGAGGGCCATTCTAAGGCGGCTTGTTTGTCGCTCCTCGCGGCGGTGATTGGCGAGCGGAAAAAGTATGACCGCCCTGCCCCCGAGTTGGTGTGGACGGGGCCGGAGGCAGCGAGCGCAGCCGCGCGGGATACTGCCGTCGTGCTGCGCGAGCTGTTCGAGTCTGCGCAGGAACGCGTCGTGCTGGCGGGTTACTCGTTTTGGAATGCGACCCAGGTGTTGGGGCCGCTACACGACGTCATGAAGAGCCGGCGCGTCGATGCCAAGTTCTTCGTGAACATCGAACAAGTGAGCAAGGCGCCTGCGGATGTGGCGGCCTATGCCCAGGGCGTGTTGCAGGCCTGGGTCGACGCGAGCTGGCCATTTGGCGCGCCTCATCCGGAGGTATATTGCGATCGGCGGGCGCTCGAGCCGGGCCCGCCATGGAGCAGCTTGCACGCCAAGTGTGTCTCGGTGGATGGGCAGCGGGCGTTCGTGAGCAGTGCGAACTTTACCGGGCGGGCGCAAGAGCGTAACATCGAAGTCGGGGTATTGCTGCACGACCCCACGTTCGCGGGACAGTTGGAGCGGCAGTGGTTGGGATTGATCGGCGCGGGGCTGGTGGTGAAGTGGCGGGAATAATATCCTGCTCGTCACCGCGTCATCAAATCCATTTGTTTCCACGGCCAATACACCTCGAATATTTGTTTCCACGCCCGACATATACCACGCAAAACACCGCTATCATCACGCTCGATCTCCAGCGTTCGAATCCCCGCCAACCACACAGACGTGATACTGGATCATCATGGCAACCACGTCGACAACCACCTGGGCCGCGGCCAACTACGGTATCACCCTCAACGGCTCGAGCTTCTTCGTCAAGGGTGTGTGCTACAGCCCGGTGCCCTGGGGTGGCAACCCCAACTGGACACCCTATGGCGATTTCTTCACTCCGCCGTGGAACGGCATCTGGCAGCGCGACCTGCCCCTGATGCGAGCCTTGAACATCAACGCAATTCGAACCTACAACATCAACAACACCACGGGCGACCATAGTCAATTCTTCGCCGACTGCTACAACGGTGGGACCAGCCCGGTCTATGTCCTGGTCGGCTTCGGTCAGCTCAACAACGTCGGCCTCTACGATCCGCCGAACCCGACCGCGTTCCAGCAGGCCGCCGCCGCGTTCACGGCGATGGTCCAAGCCTACGCCGCCGAGCCGGCCGTGCTCGGCTTCATCGTCGGCAACGAGGTCAATAACTCGTACACGATCAATAGCTCGTCGTTCTGGCAGAACATCGATCAGCTGTGCCAGATCGTCCACCAATACGCGCCGGGCAAGCTGGCGATCCTCGCGTGCGTCGACGATTCGATGGCCACGGTCCAGGCCGGCGACTCGCAGCTGCAAAACCTCGACGTGTGGGGCATCAACTCCTACCGCGGCAACTGGTCGCCGAACACCGCCAACTTCGACATCCTGTGGACCACCTACCAGTCGGCCACGGCGAGCAGCAAGCGCCCGCTGGTGCTGACCGAGTGGGGCGCACCAGCGAGCTCACACACGACCGATGGCAAGCTGCAATTCGATCAGACCACGATGAGCAAGCTGGTCACGTACATCACCGGCCATTACAACGACGTCACCTACAACGCGTCGACCACCACCTCCAACGGTGGCTCGGCCAACCCGAACTCGGCCAATTGGGCTCCGGTCGGTGCGGGGTCGTGCTACTTCGAGTGGTCCGACGAGTGGTGGAAGCTCGACGCGGCGTATCCATCCGAGCCTTGCGCCGCTACCGTTCAGAACCCCGGCACCGCGACGAATGCTGCGTTCCCCGGCGGCTGGGACGACGAGGAGTGCTTTGGCCTGTTCCAGATCACGCCATCGAGCGCTCAGGGGAACCCCTACAATCGCACCGTGCCTCCCAACGGCGGGTGCCCGGGGCCGTGGAACTTCGCCACCAACGAGCCCTACGACGTCGACATCCTGACCCAACGTGACAGCGCCACGACGCTGGGTCGGCTGATGGGCGGCTAGCACTCGAGCTCGTCTCCGTCGACTGGATCGAGGACGCGCGGCGCGATGCGATCTCGGAGCGCTCTTCCGGTCGGCGGAGGGGCACATCCGGATGTGGGAGAAGGCGGAGGAGCGGGCAGCTGCGCGGGGGGAACTGAGCGGAACGCCGATTTCGCGCATCCGGGAGCGTTGCGCTCGCCTCCCGGGTGCCCGTAACCTAGCGCCCCCGTGGCGCGCCCCAACAAGCGCAGCAGTCTCGCGTGCCTGACCAAGAAGCGGTTGATCACGCTGGCGAGAGAGTTCGAGCTGGACGTCGCTCAGGCCGAGCCCAAGGAAGCCTTCGTCGACGCCATCGCCCACTCCAGGTCGGCGAGCCTCGAGCGCGTGCTCGAGGAGCTGTCGCTCCCGGAGCTCAAGGCGATCTACTCCGAGCACGGCATCGCCGAGGTCGACGGCCTCTCGCGCGACACCCTCATCGATCTGCTCGCACGCGCCGCCTGTATCGAGGCCCGCCCCGAGCTGCCGCCACTCATGTCGCACGACGGGGTCCCGCGCGCGGGGCAGGCCCTCGCCGCGCGTGGGCGCCAGTGGACTCGGCAAGCCCGAGCGCCTCGACCCACCCCCGCACTTTGGCGCCTACCTGCACGCCCTCGAGTAGAGCGCGGCCAGTGCCTCGGACGCCACGCACTTCCGCACTTCCATTCGGGGCCAAGAAGCTCGCTAACACGGCCAAGGACCAGGCAAAAGCAGCAGACCGCGATTGCGTCCCCTTGTCTACCGACCCCGACTCCCCGCCCAACAACTAACACGGTCGACCAGCACGTGCTCAGAGACCCAACCAGCGACGCTGCCCCAGAATTATTCGAGAGGCTCTGCCGATGGAACCATTATTGACATGGCTCGACCTCACCGCAGCCGATCGCAACAAGATGCGGCGCGTCCTCGATCTCTTCAACGAGAAGGACACGGTCGACGAGCTGGGTCTAGGCACGCTCCGGGATGCGCTGTCAAACGCACTCTTCCCAGGGACGTCGTCGATCCAGACCCGGCTGCGTTATGTTCTGTTCATACCGTGGATCTACCAGGCCCTCGAGCGCAGTGGTCGCGTCCGCAGCACCACTATCGCGGCCGAGGCTCGGAAGGCCGAAATCGCGCTCATCGACGCCTTGCGTGCGAACGAGGACGACGCCGGACTGATCGGGCGGCGCGCCAAGGCGACTCTCCTTCGCCTTCCAAGCTCGGTCTACTGGGTGGCCGAGGTGCGCTGGGGCATCTTCGTGCCTAGGCAGAGCCAGAGTTGGTATCACACGCACTTCGACTCCATGAAGCGAAGCAAGGACGACGTGCGCTCCGCCGATGACCCTGGCGTGGTTTTCACTCGCCAAGCATCCTGGCACCCGCGGCTTCCCAAGCCACCGGCTGGGTTCCCAAAAGTAGCCTCATTCCAGCT
>CBFGLP010001555.1:0-4566 GCA_965649595.1 uncultured Myxococcales bacterium
AGACCTTCCAGCTGACCTTCTTCATCTCCGACCTCGGTGACAGCGTGCTGGCCACCGCGGTGCTGCTCGACAACTTCCGCTGGGAGTGCTCGGGCTGCGTGCCGAACGAGGTCGAGTCCTGCGGCATTCAGCCTCAGTAGCTATTTAGCCCCCCCACAGCGGCCGTGCACTCAGCCACGCACGGCCGCTGCGCGGCCGCCAGGTCGCTCCGCGACCTGGGTGGGCTGGTTCCGGGTTCGCATGTGTTCGTCTGGCCCCCCGAAGGGGGGCTTTTCGTTGGTTGGGGCCTTTCGGAGCGCGACGTCGGAGGGCTGCTCCAGTGGAGTGGTCCTCATGGCGAGCGAGGCCAGCCGTGGCGTGGTCGGTCAGCGGGATGCACGTATGCGTGTCAGCTCCCGGCTCGTGTGCCGGTCGCTGGTCGCGGGTGTTGGTCATTCGACCAATTTCGATAGTGGTCCCGTACCGGTCCAGGCGAGCATGCCAGGATCAAATCAGTATATTCGCGAGGTGCTTGCTCGCAGAGCTGAATGTCAATCACGGTATCGCAAGTAATATATGCCAGAGTGCACATATTCGGTGGAATGTAGTCATAGTTGCCAGTTCAATATTCGCATTCAAACTTGGTTACATGAACGCCAGCTCTCCCACTCATGTTCGAAAGATCATTGTCGCCTTCGGGCTCCTCGCCGCATTCACGGGCGTCAGCCTCGCTGGCGCGAGTGGCAAGCACGCCACCGCGCTGGTCGAGCTGCCCACCGGCGACGTCGTGACGCAGCGCTTCGAGCTGCCGGCCGGGTTCGATGACTACAAAGCCCCCAATTGCCACCAGCTGCTCAGCCGCGACGAGTGCCTCCCGGATCTGCCGACCAACTGCTATTGCGGGGCGTTGGCCGACGTCGAGGGGGCTCCCGAAGGCACGATTGGCTGGTGGCTCGAGGAGTGAGGTCCATGACCCGGTTCATCGTCGCCGCCATCGTCACCGCGATCGTCATTTTCATTCTTCGTGCGCCGCTATCGAGGCTCTGGCAGGGTGATGATTCCAGCTCCGCTGCCGAGCCCGGCGCGAGGCTGCGCGAGGGCGGCGGTACGAACGTGGAGGCCCGTCCGAGCGATCCAGCGGGCAGCTCGCGCGAGCTCGTGAGCCCGGGCGCTCCGCTCGACGAGCTGCGCTCGCTCGCCCTGCAGCCGGTTCCCGTGCAGGGGCTGACCAAGGTCGGTGGGCAGAGCTGGGTGGACACGCGCGTGGTCCTCGAGGACGCACGACAATTCGACCTGATCGAGCGCTGCCACGCGGAGAGCTCGACGGCCGCCCCGGTCGATGAGTGCTCGTTTCGCTTGACCCGCGTGGTGTCCCCGGCCGGCGAGGTCGAGTACGTGCGTGCCTCGACGCTCCCCGGCCAGTCGCTCGAGGGGCGCTGCGCAGCCGTCGCGACATGCATCGCGCAGAGCAAGCTCGGCGAGCGCGTCCCGCTTCCGGCCACGTTCGGGGACTATCTGGCCGTCGAGCAGCAGATCCACGCGTCGCCGCTGCCCGAGAAATTCTCCGATCCTGCCTACATCGACGAAATGGTCGCTACGCTCGAGGGTGATCTAGAGGCCGCGCAGCGCGAGGTCGACAAGTCTCGCGCCGAAGACGGCGACTATGTCTTTCAATACGTATTCGAAGAAGCCATGGCGGAATATCTGCGCGAGCGAGCGGAGCGTCTTCGTGGCGGCGAGGGTACTGCACCGTGACGGAAATCGAGCGCACGAGCTCGGCCAAGGTCGTCCCGGTCCTCGCTGGCATCGGCGCCGTGTTGCTCGGCTATGCCTTGTCGGAGCTGCCGACCGTGCTGGTAGCTCGCGGCCACGTGTCCGTGTTCGAGGCCGCTCGGTCCAAGGCCACGCTGATGCACGTCACGCCTGGCTGCGGCGGCTGCAAGTCGGCGCTCACCGATTATCGTAGCGATGCTTCGGTTCGTGCCGTCGTGATCCCGGTCGCGCTCGGGCCAGACGAAGGCGAGGCGCCCGACGACTTCCAGCTCGAGATCTGTCGGCTGGCCCGCGATGGCCTGCGCGAGCGTGGGGCGTGGTGGATCGCCTGGGTCGACGCCGACGTCGCCTGTCGCTCGCTCTGGGCCGGCGAGCGCGAGTTCGTCGATGCGCACCCGGTCGTCGCGTGGCCGCAGTTCAGCCGTGACGACGCGCTGATCCGCAGCTTCGATCCAGACGCGCTGCGCGAGGTCGGGCTCGAGCAGGTCGTCGGTGCCGATGGGAAGCGGCGGGTTCGAGCGCTTCAGAACGAAGAGCCGGGCTGAGCCAGGAACTCCAGCTCCTCGGCCGTCGACGCGCGCCCGAGCACCGCGTTGCGGTGCGGGAACCGACCGAAGCGCGCGATGATGTCGCGGTGGCGGATCGCGTAGTCGACGAAGCTCTCGAACTGCTTGACCCGCCCGGGGTCGGCCTCGGGATCGTTGGCGACCGCCAGCGCGACCTCGCGGCAGAGCGCCACGCAGCGGTCCTGGTCGGCGAGCTCTTCGGAGTGCTCGAGCGGGAGGTAGAAGAACAGCCGCTCGATCGGCTTGAGCACCTTGTCGTCACCGACCGCGAGACCTTGGTGGACGAGCACCCGGGCCTTGGTGTCGGCGGCAAACGCCTCGGGCGTGCCGCGGTAGATGTTGCGAGACAGCTGGTCGAGCAGGATCACCAGCGCCAGCCGGCCCTGCGCGGTCACGGCCCACTCGTCGAGCTCGCCCCGCTTGGCCGCCTCGAGCGTCGCGCCGAAACGCTCGCTCAGCTCCGCATCGAGGGCCGGGTCCTTGCCCCACCAGAGCTTGTTGGCTTTCTCTGGATCGTTGGGAAACCAGGTCTCGAGGATCGTCGCCGGGGTGACCATCGGACCGAAATCTACACGAATCGATCGCTGTGGTGTCGCTGGAGTGGCGCAGGCGTGAGGGTCGAGCACCCCTTGAGAACCTCGCGCCGGCGTGTTCCCTTCGGGCCATGCCTCACCTGCGCTCGCGCTCTTCGTGGATCAGCTTGCCCGCCTTGGCCGCCCTGGCCGTGACCGCCTGCAAGGGCTCGGACGGCCGCGACGAGAGCGGCGTCGAAGAGGGCATCAACGACGACATCGGGACCGAGAGCGAGGAGTCGGCGGACGAGTCGGGTAGCTCGAGCGAGGACGACTTCGACACCTTCGACGACGGCCCCGACCTCCCGGCCCAGTGCGAGCCCGCCTGCGCCGACGACCAGCAGTGCATCGACGGCTCCTGCTGCGCGCTCGAGGCGGTCTGCGGCGACGTCTGCTGCGGAGCCGGCGACGTCTGCTCGTTCGGCGCGTGCGTGACCCCGGGCGACGAGTGCATCGACGCCAGCGAGTGCCCCGAAGGCAACTACTGCGAGTACAGCCTCGGCGAAGAGGGCGGCGGCATGGACATGTGTCAGGGCACCACGATCGCGACCGGAAAGTGCCTGCCTAGCCCGCCGGACTGCCCGGCTGGCATGGAGCCCGGACCCGACGACGAGCTGACCTGTCTGCCGAGCTGCGAGTTCTTCCCCGAGACCAGCTTTGCCCCGCAGCTCAAGTACCACGCGCAGAACCTCGACGTGATGATGTCGCCGATCGTCACGCAGCTCGACGACGACAACTGCGACGGGATCGTCGACGAGCGAGACATTCCGGAGATCGTGTTCGCGAGCTTCGCCGGCGGCGACTACAACAATAACGGGACCTTGCACGCGGTCTCGATCATCGACGGCCAGGTCGTCAACAAGTGGTCGGTCAATCCCCAAGGACCGCAGCTTCACCCCGGCGTGGAGATCGCGAGCGGCAACGTCGACGGTCAGCCGGGCGCCGAGGTGTTCGCGTGCACGAACACCGGCCAGGTCCGCGCGTTTCGACCCGACGGCAGCGAGCTGTGGACCTCGGCGTACAACGGCGGCTGCCTGATGCCCTCGCTCGCCGACCTCGATCAGGACGGCAACGTCGAGGTGGTCGTGCGCGGCGGCATCCTCGACGCGGCGACCGGCGCGACCGAGGCGACCTTCCCCGCGCAGGTGACCGTGCAGGCGATCGACATCGACGGCGACGGCATGCTCGAGATCGCCGGGCCGGCGGCCGTCTACGAGTCCGACGGCACGCTCAAGGCCATGACCGGGGTCGAGGGCAACTGGACCGCGGCCGCGGACCTCGATCTCGACTTCAACCCCGAAATTATCGTCGCGCAGTTCAACACCCACCAGCTGCACATCTATCACTGGGATCCGGTCGCCCAGCAGATCGTGCTGCTGCGGACCGGGCTCGACATCAACGGCCCGCTCTCGCCGGCGCTGTGCCCGGCCGGAAGCTCGGGCAGCATGTACGGCGGCGGCCCGCCGACGATCGCCGACTTCAACGGCGACGAGGTGCCCGACATCGCGATCGCCGGCGGCGTCGGCTATGCGGTGATCGACGGGACCAAGGCGATCGACCCCAACATCCCCTCGGCCGACGCGTTCTTGTGGATCTCGCAGACCCACGACTGCTCGTCCTCACAGACCGGCAGCTCGGTGTTCGACTTCGACGGCGACGGCTCGGCCGAGGGCGTG
>CBFGLP010001556.1:0-4440 GCA_965649595.1 uncultured Myxococcales bacterium
CCGCGCGGCGGGTAGTACTCGATGCGCACCTTGTGAAAGAGGTCCCCGTAGAGCGCCTTGTGGACGTCCGGCTGCAAGATGTAGTCGAGGACCCCGAGCTTCGACACCTCTTTCGACTTGAACGACCCGGGGTCGTCGAGCACCTCGCCGTCGCGATTTCCGAGGATGTTCGTCGAGAACCAGCCGCGGATCCCGAGCATGCGCGCCTTGAGCCCCGGCGCCACGATCGTCTTCATCAGCGTCTGACCAGTCTTGAAGTCCTTGCCGGCGATCGGCACCCCGATTCTCTTTGCGAGCTCCCACGCGGCCGGGAAGTCGACCGTGAGGTTCGGCGCGCCGTTCGCGAAGGGTACGCCCTCCAGCAGGCACGCCCACGCGTAGATCTGCGAGTTGCAGATCCCCGGGTCATCGCGCTCGAGCCCTGCCTCGAACGCCTCGATCGACTCGTGCACCTGCGACGGAGCGACGTAGACCTCCGTCGATCCGCACCAAATCGCGACCAGCCGCGCGCAGGCGTGTGCCTCGCGGAAGCGACGGATATCCTCGCGCACGAGTTCGACCGTCTCGGCTTTATTGCTCGCGCGCTTGACGTGGGTTCCGTGCAGACGCCGAACACACTCGGGATAGAAGGCCGCGGTCATCGGGCGGATCGCCTCGAGCTCGTCGCGCACGAGATCGAGGTGCTCGCGTGCCAGCACGTCGGCGTGAACCGCCGATTCGTAGGCCGAGTCACTGAAGATGTCCCAGCCCCCAAAGACGACGTCGTCGAGCTGCGCGAGCGGCAAGAACTCGCCGATTCGAGGCGACCGGCCGTCGGTTCGTTTTCCCAGCCGGATCGTGCCCATCTGCGTGAGCGATCCGATCAGAGCACCGTGGCCTTTCCGCGCGAGCAGCACGCCGGCGATCATCGTGGTGGCGACGGCTCCGAGGCCGGGCATGAGGATACCGAGCCGTCCCTCGGCCGGGGCGATTTGCGTGGGTCGAAGCAATGGCCAGCTCCAATCTCGAACCGAGGGGCTAGCAAGCGCCGCGCCAGCTGGTGCGACTCATGCATCGACCGATGGCCATGGGCTCCGCCGAGAGCTGCGTGACGCTGCGGGTACAGGCGCATCCTGCGGCTGCGACCGCGCCCGCGGGGTTCAGCCGCGTCGCAGGCGAGTTTCCATTCGTCACAATCGAGCTACCACCTCGACACGACGCCCCCGTGAGTGTCTCGGTCGCTGCATGGCGCGATCCGTCATTCGACTTTTGGGCGTTCGATCGTGCGATGGACCGTGCGGCTGAGACGAAAGAGCTCGCGATCGGGATCGCCGGATCCGCCATGGAGTTGCCGGACACGTCGCTCGAATTGCTAATGCGCTGTCAGCGGCTCGTCCGCCGACGCAACCGCGAGAGCGCCACGATGCTGTTCGACGGCGTGCTCGAATGCCATCGAGCTCTGCACGATCTATCTCTCCCGCTGGTGCAGGCCGACTTCGATCACGCGCTCGACGTCTGGCAGTGGGTGCTACGCTTGGCACCGGGATCGTCGCTGGCGATCCAGATCGCCGCGCTCTTTCACGACGTGGAACGGCTCGCCAGCGAGTCCGAGCGGAGGATCGAGCAGCACGCGGCTGACTATCAGGCATTCAAGGATCGGCACGCGGCGCGTGGCGCCGATCGGGCGGCGGAGCTGCTGCGCAAACGAGGAGTGCCTGACGAGGTCGTACACGACGTGGCATGGTTGATCGCCACACACGAGCGTCAGTCGGACGATCCCGACATCGCGCTGCTCAACGACGCCGACGCGTTGTCATTCTTCTCGCTCAACAGCGCTGGCTTCGTCGATTACTACGGCCCCGACCACACGCAAAAGAAAGTCGCCTACTCGCTCAACCGCCTTCGCGCGTCCGCGCGGCGCTATCTCGACCACGTCCGCCTTCGCCCAGACGTGCGGGCCATGGTCGACGAACTGCTGGGCAGTGCTCGATGAAACTCGTCGTCTTCGGTCTGACAGTCAGCTCGTCTTGGGGTAACGGTCACGCCACGCTCTGGCGAGGCCTCTGCCGCGCGCTCGGGCGAGCCGGGCACCGCGTCGATTTCTTCGAGCGTGACGTGCCCTACTACGCACAGCACCGCGATCTCGGCTCGTCCGACGAGTTCGAGATCGTCCTCTACACCACATTCGCCGACATCGTCGCGCGGGCACGTCGCGAGCTCGCTGACGCAGACGCGGCATTCGTCACGTCGTACTGTCCGGACGCGCGCGAGGCCATCGACCTGATGTTCGCCTCGCCCGTGCCGCTTCGGGTCTTCTACGATCTCGACACACCGATCACGCTCGAGCGGCTCGATCGCGGAGAGGCCGTCGATTACCTGCCCGCCGAGGGTCTACGTGACTTCGACCTGGTGCTCAGCTACACCGGCGGGAGCGCGCTCGAACAGCTCCGCGATCAGCTCGGCGCACGCGCTGCTCTACCGCTCTACGGCAGCGTCGATCCGGCCGCTCATTGCACGACTCGACGCGACGAGCGATATACATGCGAGCTCTCCTATCTCGGCACGTGGGCGGCAGACAGGCAGGCGAAGCTCGAGGCCCTGTTCTTGGATCCGGCACGCCGGGTCCCCGACAAACGATTCATCATTGGCGGCTCGCTCTATCCGCCCGACTTTCCCTGGGCTCCGAACATCTGGTTCATCCGCCACGTGCCGCCGCCCGAGCACCCCGCATTCTACTGTTCGTCGCGCCTGACCCTCAGCATCACGCGCGCAGCCATGGCCGCGCGCGGATACTGCCCGTCCGGGCGGCTCTTCGAAGCAGCGGCATGCGGGGTTCCGCTCGTGAGCGACTGGTGGGAGGGCCTCGATACCTTCTTCGAGCCCGACCGCGAGCTCCTCATCGTCCGCACCAGCGACGACGCGCTAGCCGCCTTGCAGCGCTCGGACGACGAGCTACGCCGCATCGGCGAGGCCGCGCGCGCCCGGGTGCTGGCTGAGCACACCGCGGAGCGACGTGCCGCGCAGCTCATCGAGTATCTCGAAGCTGTGCGGGGGACAGGCGACGTCGTCGGCCCCCGACCGACGCAGATGGGAGCGGCATGATGTGGGGGATCATTCCGGCTGCAGGCGTCGGCAGTCGCATTCAGCCACTCGCCTTTTCGAAGGAGCTGCTCCCAGTCGGCAGCTGGCGCGACGGTGAGACAGAGCGACCGCGCGCGGTCAGCGAGTATCTCGTCGATCGCATGATAACTGGAGGTGCGACGAAGATTTGCATGGTCATCTCGCCCGGAAAGAGCGACATCATCGAATATTACGGAGGCTCCGTCGCACACGCGAACATCTGCTACGTGGTGCAGCAGACGCCCGCCGGGCTGTGCGACGCGATCTTCCGCGCCGCGCCGCTGATCGGCTCGGACGAGCAGATCCTCGTCGGGCTGCCCGACACGATCTGGTTTCCCTGCGATGGATATCGCCTGCTCGGCGACGGCGACCTCTCGTTCCTGACCTTCCCGGTCGACCGCCCCGAGCTGTTCGACGCCGTCGTGGCCGACGACGATGGGAACGTCATCGAGATCCAGGTCAAGAGCCCGGCCGCGCGGTCGAGGTGGGTCTGGGGCGTCTTCAAGCTCCGCGGCCGCGTCCTGCACGAATTGCATCGACTCTGGCTGACCCGCGAGCCTCGTGACCCTTATGTCGGAACCCTCGTCAACGAGTACCTGGCGCGCGGCGGTCGTGCCACCGCGGTGCCGGCTGGCGAGTCGTATGTGGACGTCGGGACGCTCGACGGATACCGCCAAGCAATCAACCTGCTCGGCCGCCGCAACGTCGAGCAGGAGCGAGGAGACGCCCCTTGATTGAAGCCATCATGCTCTGGAACGAGCCCAACAACCTCTCGCACTGGGACTTCGAGCTCGATCCCGAATGGAAGATGTACGCATCCATGGTGTCGGCGGCGTCGGACGCGATCGCTGCCGAAGCCGCTCGTCTGCCAAAAGTCCTGGGCGGGATCTCACCGATCGACCCACGCTTCATCACGCGCATGGACGAGCTGGGCGTCCTCGACAAGGTCGACATCGTCGCGGTGCACGGATTCCCGCTCGACTGGAACCACTGGCAGATCCACGAGTGGCCTGACAAGCTCGCGGAGATCCGCGAGGTAACGTCGAAGCCGATCTGGGTCAGCGAGGTCGGAGTCTCGACGTTCGGCGCGGAGGAGGTGCAGGAGTTCGGGCTCGAGCGAACGGCGGAGCTATTGATCGGCGCCGTCGACCGGATCCACTGGTATAGCCTCTTCGATCTTCCGCGCGCATGGCCGGCGACCACGCGGCACCGTGAAGCCGAGGGCTCGTCCTACTACCGGCACTTCTATATGGGGCTGCTGCGCGAGGACGGCACGCCGAAGCTGGCGATGCGTCAGTTCGACAAATACACGCCCGAGCTCGGCATCTGCCAGTGGTTCCA